>JAFEBR010001088.1 GCA_018242565.1 Planctomycetota bacterium
GCTGAAGTTGATTCGAGAAACGCGGTGCAAGAAGATCGGCATCATTGGCTTGAGTTTCAAAGCGAATACTGACGACCTGCGTGAAAGCCCCATGGTTGATCTGGCCGAATCGCTGGTGGGCTGGGGCATTGATGTCAAAATCTACGATCCCAACGTGACTCTGGCCCGGCTGCGCGGCCGCAACCTTTCGTATATCGATTTGCACCTGCCCCATCTGGCACAGTTGTTGTCTACCGAGCTGGAAAGCGTCTTGTCACACGCCGAATTGCTCGTGCTGACTAATGATGTGGCGAACGATCTCGATCTGGCCAGCAAATTTCCCGGGAAAATCATTGACCTGCGATTCGATCTCGCCAAGCCAGTCGTCTCGTAACACAAGATCTCCCTTCCGTCGTCAGATCTCTTGCTTGAAACGAACTCCGCTCAGGAGGCGGCTGAATGACTGAATTGCATACCATCACGCCCCCGGATACCGGCCACGAAACGAAGTCGGCCGGGAAGTCCCGCCGCAGTGCGACGCCAAATTCAGAGGGGGCATCCTCGCTGGACCAGTTGTACGCGCAGGCGATTCTGATTCGTGCCGTCGAAGAACGCCTGCTGCAATTGTTTTCCCAGGGCAAGCTGTTCGGAACGGTGCACACCTGCATCGGCCAGGAATGGACCGGTGTCGCCGTGGGTGCCCAATTGCGAGACCAGGACTGGGTCGTCAGCAATCACCGTTGCCACGGCCACTTCATCGCCCGGACCGACGATGTCGACGGACTGCTGGCGGAAGTGATGGGTAAAGAAACCGGCGTCTGTGGCGGGCGCGGCGGCAGCCAGCATCTGTACGCCCACGGTTTCTTGAGCAATGGTGTTCAGGGAGGCATTCTGCCGGTGGCCGCCGGCCTTGCCATGTCACAAAAACTGGCAGGTCAAGGAGGACTGACCGTCGTGTTCATGGGTGACGGGACCCTGGGCGAAGGCGCGGTGTATGAAACACTGAACATCGCCTCGAAATGGAATCTGCCCTTGCTGGTGGTTCTGGAGAACAACCAGTACTCGCAAAGCACGCGGCAGGCAGAGACCTTGGCGGGAGATATCTGTGCGCGGGCGGCCGCCTTTGGCATCGCCACCCGGCACAGCAACACCGAGCACCCCGCTCAACTGCTGAATGAGGTGGAAGCAGCTATCGCCTCCATCCGTCAGGACCAACGCCCGGTTTTCCTGCGGGTCGATACCTATCGCCTGATGGCACACTCGAAAGGTGACGACGACCGCAACCCGCAGGAAATCGCCGAATACCGCGCTCGCGACCCGCTCACAAAATACACCGAAACACAGCCAGAGGCGGCGGCCCGTGCACTGCAGGCAGCAACCGCGCGAATCGACGCGGCCGTCGCCGCCGCCGAAGAGGCTGCATTCCCGGCTGTGGCCACTCCTGGCTGGTCCATTTCCACAGGGGCCACACCCGTCACCTGGTCGCGAGGCAAGATCGCCCAGCCGGAACGTAACGTCACACTGATCCGCAACGCTCTGCACCGCGCCCTCGAATCCGATCCGCGAGTTGTGCTTTTGGGCGAAGACATTGAATCGCCATACGGCGGCGCTTTTAAGGCGACCCGCGGCTTGAGCGAGACGTTTCCCGGTCGTGTCCGGAACATGCCCATCAGCGAATCGCTCATTGTGGGACTGGGAAATGGTCTGGCTCTGGGTGGCTGGAAACCGGTCTGTGAAATCATGTTCGGAGACTTCCTGACGCTCTGTGCCGACCAACTGATTAATCACGCATCAAAGTTCCGGTACATGTACAATGACCAGACGCAGGTGCCGTTGATCGTGCGAACCCCCATGGGGGGACGACGCGGTTACGGCCCTACCCACAGCCAGTCGATCGAAAAGCACTTTCTCGGGCTCCCCGATGTGCGCGTGCTCGCCGTCCACCACCGGCATGACGCGGGTGACATTTATGACCGTCTGTTTGCCCGCAACGGACAACCGACGCTCGTGATCGAAAACAAAGTGCTGTACGGCCAACGGATCACCGACGAATTGCCCGTCGGCTTCTATCTCGAACACAGCGACGAAAACTTCCCGACGACGCGACTCCGCCCGGATGCCCCGGCCGACGTCACCATTGTCTGTTACGGCGAAATGCTGCGAGAAGTTGAAGATGCCATTGTCAAACTGTTTGACGAACACGAAATCGTCTGCGAAGTCATCTGCCCGGCGCAACTCTACCCATTGAATCTCGATCCGATTCTTGACTCCCTGGGGGGCAGTCGCCGCGTCCTGGTGGTGGAGGAGGGCGTGGGCTTTGCCGGGTTCGGGGCCGAGGTGATTTCTCAACTGGCCGAGCGTGCTGCTGGCACATTGCTGCGGGCACGCCGCCTGGCCTGTCCTGAACAGCCGATTCCTGCTTGCGCTCAAATGGAAAAGGAAATGCTCCCCAAATCCGATTCCATCGTCCGCACAATTGTCGAAATGGTGAGCCATGCCTGACCCAATTGCCGTGCGGATTCCGCACGAAAACGTAAACGACAACCTCGTGCTGATTCAGTCGTGGCTGGTCAAGGACGGCGATACCGTCACGGCGGAACAGCCATTGGCCGAAGTGGAAACGAGTAAGGCCACGTTCGAAGTCCCCAGTCCGGTTGCGGGTGTCGTGAAAACGATTGTGCGGGATGGCACCGAGGCTCCGGTCGGAGACGTCTTGTGCTATATCGGCGACAGCCTGGAAGACATCGCCGCGTTCCTGAAGAGTACCACGACGACGGTTTCACCCGCAGCGCCACAGATCTCGGCAGCCGCGCCCGCCGCAGCAGGGACCGCGGTTGCTCCCAGTGCGGCCAACGTAACCCCCCCCGCCCCCTCCGCAATGCCTGTCCGCTCCGCGTCGGCGGCCGCTCCCCGGGGACAGACCCGATTCAGCCAAAAGGCCCGCGAATTGCTGCAGGCGCAGGGACTGAAAGAAGCAGACTTCGCGAACCGCGGTCTGGTTCGTGTCCAGGATCTATTGGGAAATGGGCAGGGTGAGTTACCTGCCAAGGCACCGACCACGGCAGCGACTACGGCAGCGATTCCCTCAGCAGCCCCCCCCGCTGCCACCCAGGTGGTCACTTCGGTCCCGCACCGCAAAGAGAGTCTGCCTCGAAGCAAGCGATTCGAAGGCAAACTGCTTTCCTGGAGCGTGCGCGACGCCCTGCGGAGTGCCGTTACGGTCGCCGTTCCCAGAAAAGCTGCTGACCCGGCCACCCCGCGCGACGCCACGTATGCCGAGAAGTTCTCTGCGGCCGTGGTCTTTGAATGTGCGAGACTGCTTCGTAAATACCCGGTGTTCAACTGCTTCTGTCAGGCCGGTGAAGTCCATTACTACGACCAGGTCAATGTCGGTTACGCACTCGATGCCGGCCGCGGACTGAAGGTGCCGGTATTTGTCGATGCCGACAAGAAGAGTATGTCGGCACTGGTGGACGAGCGGCGGCAATTTCTGGTTGATTACTTGACCGACGAACTCACCCCGGCGAGTTTGTCGTCCGGCACCTTTACAATCACGGATCTGTCGAGTGCCGGGGTCTACACGTTTGATCCCCTCATTTCCGAGGGGCAGTCCGCCATCCTGGGGGTCGGCAGCGAGTTTTCGCTGACACCGTCCGGTCCATCTTCGTACCAACTGATCCTGGCCTTTGATCATCGAATTGGGGATGGCCGCACGGCTGCCGCGTTTTTGAACGAATTGAAACTCCGGGTTCAGGCTCACGAAGAAGGAACGGCCGCTGCCCGCGTTGCGGCGACCGTCAAGCAGGAAGCGCACTGCTCGCAGTGTTTTATCTCGGCCGCAGAGGTTCGCGCACAACGGGGATTTCTGGTCCAGGTGGTCGATGGACAAAACACGCCCGGAGGATCTTCGCTTGTGTGTACCACGTGTCTGCAAGGTTGGTAATTCATGGATACTTCCGCTGCATTGCGCGACGTTGTCGCCTCGTTTCTGAAGGTTGATCCGGCGACGATCACCGATGATTTTGACCTGCGACAAAAACTGCAGAATTCCGTGGCCCGGGGCGGGCTCGACGCCGTCATTCGCCGACGACTCAACAAGACCTGCCCTGAGGTTTACACGGCCCAAAGTTATGGCCAACTCGCGGCCGCAGTTCTGGGAACGGCGCTCCCTGAAAACCGATCGACCGACGCGCCCGGAACAGCCCCGCGCAGTGAGGCCGCGCCGGCCCCTGCGGCACCAGGTGGTGGTTGGGGAGGCGGTTTGCCCGGCGGAATCGATTGCGGTGTTGATGTCGAATGCCCCGCGAACCTGCCCGTGGCTGACGATTACTGGGAAAGTGATTTTTATCGGACCCACTTCACTCCGCGGGAAATTGCTTACTGTGTCGAGCAGGAAGATCCGCGGCAGCACTTCGCGGCCCGGTGGTGCGCTAAAGAAGCGTTGAAGAAGTGTGACCCGACCTGGCGCGACCTGGAAATGCACCGTGTTGAAGTCCTGCCTGATGAGCACGGGAAACCGCACTTGTGGCGCGTGACCGAAGCCGATGCCGTCCCGTTGCCGGTCGCCGTCAGCCTGACGCATACTTCGCACCTGGCGCTGGCCTTTGTTGTGCAATGGCGAGGTCAGCCTACGGCTCCCCGCGTGACGCCGCCCCCGAAGCCGGCCCCCGATTCAGCCACCCAAACAACTGTTTCGCAGGAAAATCCCCCCGCTCGAAAAAGCTGGATCAAACGCCTGTTGGGAAACTGAAGACCTGGCAATCTCGCCTTCCGCCGAACTCAGGGTCGTCGCCGTCATCCTTTTGTTTCATCTGCCTGGTGAACTGCCACTTTTGTTATGTCGCAACAGACACCTCGATCCGTCTGGGGACTGATTCTCTCCGATCTGAAGGCCAAATCGCAGTGGTGCTATGAGCGCGCCGATTGGAAGGGATTACTCAAGGTCCTGCTGACCGATGGCACGGCATCGATGATTCTCTATCGACTGATGCAATGGGCCCGGCGCTGGCGGCTGGGTCCGCTCGAGATGGTATTCAACAAACTTAACGGCATGTGTTGCTCGTGCATTATTGGTCGGGGCGCCTAGCTCGGACCGGAATTTGTATTCATCCTCTCCCAAGGGGTCTTCATCAACGCAGAAGTGCGTGGTGGATCACGGGTCTTTATCGAACACCAGGTGACCATTGGAGCCGACATGAATCGTCAAAGCCCGGTTCTGGGAAATGATATTTATGTCGGCGCTGGGGCTAAAATTGTTGGAGGCATCACGATCGCCGACGGTGCCCAAATCTCGGCGAATTCGGTTGTCCTGCATGATGTCCCTGCCGGCGCGATCATGTTTGGAATGCCGGCCCGAGTCGTGCGTTTTCGTGACCCATCAACAATGTCCAATCCACCCCCCGGATAACCCGCCAACTGACGCACGAGGCAGAAAACCTGACCGTACCTCGGGGTCAGAATGCTCGTGGCAAACCATCATCAATGTTCTGTGATTTTTTAATTAGGTTTTAGAAGAATCACATCTACATTGTAGACTTCTCGGTTTTTTGCGTTATACTGACGAAGTCGCTGTCGCTCGTGAGCCTGCCGAGTAACGCCCCAACGCATCCGACGCGAACTGCGACTTAAGATTGGCCGGTCGCAATATCCCCCCCAGAAACAAATCTGTTTTGATTGCGCCAATCCACTATCTCTCCCTTAAATCCCTCCGAAATGAGTAATCTACCGTTCGTGACCCTCGTCATGCCCTCGTACAACGAGGAGCATTACATCGAGGAATGCCTGAATTCGCTGTTAAACCAGGATTACCCGTCAGAAAAAGTTGAGATTCTGGTGGCCGACGGCGGCAGTCAGGACAAAACCCGGGAAATCATCAACCGGATCTCCGCCGTCCATCCTCGAGTGCGACTGCTCGATAACTCAGCCCACCGAATCCAATCGTTCGGAATGAATCTGGCGATTAAGGAGTCTAAGGGCGAGTTTATTCTCGTCGTCGACGTCCACGCCGAGTACGCCGGCAATTATATTTCCAAGCTGGTCGAAGTCTTCCAGAAAACGGGTGCCGATGCGGCCGGTGGGGCACAGCGAGCCAAATACCACACCAGTTTTCAACAGGCACTGTGTGCTGCGTTAGGAAGCCCGCTGGGAGTTGGCGGGGCCTCGTATCGTTCCGCTGAAAAAGAAGGCTGGGTCGACACGGTTTTTCCCGGCGCTTTCCGTCGCAGCATCCTGGAAAAGGTCGGTTTATACGACACGAACGCGGTCACGAACGAAGACGCAGAACTGTTTCAGCGCATCCTGGAATCCGGGGGCAAAGTCTACTTGAGCCGGGAAGTCGTGGTGTATTACTACCCACGCAAAAGCTTGCGACTGTTGTCGAAACAGTATTTCAAATACGGTGACGGACGGGCTCGGACACTGCTGATCCACAAAGGTTTCCCGGTCATGCGACCGCTGATTCCTTGTCTGGCCGTAATCCTCGGTTTGTTGTTGCTGACGGTTCCCCCTCTCTGGCCGTTTGCTCCCTACGCATTCGCTCTGTACGCCGGTCTGACACTCATCGAAGCGCTGCGAATGGCCATCGTTCACCGATGCTGGTCAGTCCCCGTGATCTGGATCATTTTCCCCGTCCTGCACGCATCACATGGCGTGGGGATGCTGCAGGGATTGATCAAGTACTCCTTGAAGCCGAAGCCGACGTCCATTGATAAGCTCCTGCCTGCGAACCAAGGTTGTTAGGCCGGGGCTGATTTCGCTTGATTTCTCTGCACTTAAGTTTCCTCCCTCGAACACCATACTGAATTCATCGCAATGATTCCTTTCGTCGACCTGAAAGCCCAGCACCGAGCCCTGAAACAAGAATTGTTGGAAGCGGCCGCCCGAGTGCTCGACAGTTGCCAGTTTGCTCTCGGAAATGAAGTCACGGCATTCGAAGAAGAATTCGCCGCCTATTGCACGGCGAAATACTGCGCCGGGGTGAACACGGGCACCAGCGCTTTGCACCTGGCGCTTCTGGCCGCCGATATCGGACCGGGGGACGAAGTCATTACCGTTCCGCACACATTCATCGCGACCGTATCGTCGATTTTGTATGCTGGTGCCAAACCGGTTTTCGTCGACATCGATCCGGTCAGCTACACGATGGACCCCAGCCGCATTGAAGCGGCGATTACTCCGCGGACCAAGGCCATCATGCCGGTCCATTTGTATGGCCAGACCGCTGACATGGATCCCATCCTCGAAATCGCCCGCAAACACAAACTGCTGGTGGTCGAAGACGCGTGCCAGGCGCACGGAGCCGAGTACAAAGGCCGTCGTGCGGGAACACTGGGACACATGGCTGCGTTCAGTTTCTACCCGGGCAAGAACCTCGGAGCCTGTGGCGAAGGCGGCGCACTGGTCACCAACGACGAGACATTCATTCGTAAAGTGCGAATGCTCCGCGACTGGGGACAGGAAAAACGCTATCACCACACGGTCCTTGGTTACAATTACCGGATGGACAACATGCAGGGGGCGTTTCTGCGGATCAAGTTGCGACATCTGCCCGCATGGACCGAAGCCCGACGACAACACGCGAAAGTCTACCGTGAGCTGCTCACCGGCTCTGACGTCGTGCTGCCAACCGAAATGGCGTACGCCAAGCATGTGTACCATCTGTACGCGGTGTTGACGACACGACGCGACGAGTTGCAAAAGAAACTCACAGATTCCGGTGCGTCCAGTGGCTTGCACTACCCGCTGCCGATTCATCTGCAACCGTGTGTGGCGAATCTGGGCTACAAGGCCGGCGATTTTCCGATTTCTGAGCGCATCGCCTCGGAAGAACTTTCGCTGCCCATGTTCGCGGAATTGACCGACGACCAGATTCGTCAAATTGCGGGAGCCGTTCGCAGCTGATCGCGACATCGAATTGAGTGCAACAGAAAGCAGTTATGGCAACAGACAGTCCCATTCGTGTCGCAATCCTCGGAGCCAGTGGGCGCCAGGGCAAACGACGTGCTGACGCAGTGACCCGGGTCCCCGGGATGTCATTGGCGTATCTGGCCGATATCCCCCAGGCGACCGCTGCACTTCAGGAACTTTCAACCAGGTATCAATGCCCATCGACGTCCGACTGGGAAGCCGCGGTCAGCGACAAACAGGTTGACGCCGTTGTCGTCTGCACCCCGAACAGCAAGCACGTCGAGATGGCACTGAAGGCTCTGCAACAGGGCAAGCACGTGCTCGTCGAGAAGCCTTTGGCCAATTCGGTCGCCGAATGCGCGGAACTGACCCGGGAGGCAGACCGCGCACAGCTTGTGCTGCGAACCGGCTTCAATTACCCGTTCCGTACCCCGATCCAGCACGGGCTGGAACTGTTCGCCCAGGGCGCTATCGGAAAATTGCTCGGTTTTCGGGCGATCATTTCGCACTCGCAATTCATGGGACAGGCAGGAGGCAACCAATGGTTCTGTCAGCCTGGACTGGCGGGGCATGGAGCCTGGATGGACTTGGGAATCCACATGGTGGATCTGGCACACCACGTCATCTCCTCGGTTGGTGATCAATTCTCGACTGTCAGCGCCCAAATCTCGGAAGGTCGGGTGATCCGTCCCAGCAGTACCGAGGCGACTCTGGAAGAAGAGTGCGTCGCTCTCTACCGCACGCGGGACGGGCGCCTGGTTTCGATTCAGGCTTCGTGGGTTGAAGTCCGCCCATTCCTGGGAGCGAGAATCGAATTGATTGGCGACAACGGACGAATTGACATCGACCTGGGAAACCGTGTCACGAAAATCGCTCAACGGCACGAAAATCGCGTCGTCGAGTCTCAGCAGGAATTTCCGTACGTCGACCCAGACCCGAGTTGGGCTACCGAAATGACATTGTTTCGCGATTTGATTCAGTCCCCACAGCGCCGCGGCGAAGCCGGTGCGGTGGGCCTGAAGGTGCAGCGTTTGGCTTTTGCAGCCTACGAATCGGCCCATGCCGATGGCCAAAGCGTCTCGCTCGCCGCGGCGTATGAATAAAAGCTACACAGCGGCCTTCCGGAACTTCCAAAGTGCCGCGAATTCTCAAAATGCAACTGGTGACGTATCCCCGCCGCTGCGATGCGTTTCTTAAAACACTCTGGATGATTCATGCGTCTTAAAGGCATACCACTGGCAACTGTGCCGCAACTGCTGGCCCCGCGACGATTTTCGTTCGACCAGCCGATGCATGTCTTTATTTCCGTGTGTGATCACTACGAACCGGCGTACGGCAAACCCGCGCGCCACGTGCAGGATGCCCGCGTCGACCGCTGGGTGAACGATTATCCGAAGTCGGTCCAGGGCCTGTGCGATTCACGTGGGCATGTCCCGCAGCATTCGTTTTTTTATCCCGGCGACGAATACGACGAAACCCATGTCGACCAGATTGCCGAGCTTTGCCGCCGCGGTTATGGAGCCATCGAAGTCCACCTGCACCACCGCGACGACACGTCCGACGGATTGCGGGAAAAGCTCGAAACCTACAAGCAGATTCTATTCAATCGCCACGGCGCTCTGGAAAAAAACGCCGCGGGGGAGATCACTTACGGATTCATTCACGGGAATTGGGCGCTGGACAATTCCCATCCGAAAGGGAAGTGCTGTGGAGTGAATGACGAGCTGTCGGTATTGCGTGAAACCGGCTGTTACGCCGACTTCACGCTGCCTTCGGCCCCCGACGACTGCCAGACCTCCATCGTCAACAGCATTTACTACGCCATCGACGATCCGCAGCGCCCGGGTTCACACAACACCGGTCGTCGCGCCCAGGTGGGCACCATCCCTCCCGCTGACGGTCTGCTCATGATTCAGGGACCACTGCTGTTCGACTGGGGCCGTCGCAAATGGGGCCTGGCCCCACGACTGGAAAACGGCAACTTGAGCCTGCAGCAACCGGCGACCTTAGACCGATTGCGACTGTGGTGTGCCGCCGGCGTGACGGTCGCCAACCGCCCCGACTGGTTTTTTGTCAAACTGTACACCCACGGGGTTGAGCAGAACAAGATGCAGATGATTCTCGGCGAACCGATGCGCCGGTTTCATGAAGGCCTGGGCGGTCTCGCCCGTGAGTTCTCAACGTTCAAGTACTATTATGTCACAGCCAGGGAAATGGCAGGACTTGTTCATCAGGCAGAGCGAGGTTGCTCTGCTCCCGACTGGACGTCGCTGGCAACCGAGTGGCCCTCCCCGGCGGCCCGTCAGTCCTTGACTGGCGACCGATCTGGAGTGGCAACTGGCTCAGGGATACCGGCAATTTCGATTCAGGCCCATTGAAGAAGCCAAATTGTCGAATTGATCACACAGAAGGAACTTAAACCATGTCACCGTCAGTCTTCGGCAATGCGGGAATCCCCGGAGCCGAAACCACGCAACTCTCGGATTCCGGTACGATTCACGATTCGGAAACCAAATTTAACGGCAGTTATCGCGACCGGCCCGCACGCGAGACGGCACCTTCTGGCCGTCGTACGATCGCCGTCAAACACCGCTGGTACCTGCCGATCAAGCGTGTCGTCGACTTCATCGGGGCCGTCACACTACTCATTCTGCTGTCGCCCTGCCTGCTGGTGGGAGCGATCCTGGTCAAGTTGACGTCACGCGGACCGGCCTTTTACCGGCAGGTTCGTGTCGGCAAAGATAACCGCGAATTCACCTTGTACAAACTCCGCTCGATGCGGGCTGATGCGGAAGCCAAGACGGGACCGGTGTGGTCGACTCAAGCCGACCCGCGTGTGACTCCGATCGGCAAGCTGTTGCGAACCTCACACATCGACGAATTTCCGCAGTTGTGGAACGTGATCTGTGGCGACATGAGCCTGATCGGTCCGCGCCCGGAACGTCCGGAATTTGTCGCCAAACTCGACTGGGAAGTCCCATATTACCGGGAACGACTGCGGGTGCGTCCGGGCATTTCCGGCCTCGCCCAACTCAAGTTGCCTCCCGACACTGATCTCGAATCGGTCTGCCGCAAGGTGGAACATGACATTTTCTATGTTCAGAACTGCCATCCCTGGCTGGATGCCAAACTGATGATCGGTACCGCCTGGAGGTTGGTCCATGAACTGGTGAGTTTCTTCTGGAAGGCCCTCACCTTACCGTCAACGGACGACATCACTCGTGGTTTTGAGCGTGCTGTCGACTCGGCCGCTCCCGAGCATGGGATCGCCCGCCTGACGATCCAGAAAACGGCAGCTTCGCAGGACGATACCTGTGATGTGAAAACGGAATTGTCCGCCGGCCTGTCGTCGTAAATTCAGTTCGCCACCTACCAACTCGCGGGTCGAACTGACAAAATACAGAAGTCGCTGCCGTTCACCTGGCACGCGGCACTGAACCACCAACCCGACGGATTGGCGAGATAGAGACAGGCACCACGGCGCAATCCGGCACGCGGGGAACATCCCGCGTCTCATTGGATTCAACCCGTCCTGCCCTTTAAGATCTCAACAGCCCCACAGTCCTTCATTGAAAGGAAACAGGATGCGAGAAGACGTGATTGAAACCCTCCGCAAGACGATCGTGAACGACTTGTATGTCGAGATCGAACCGGAAAAAATCGGTTTGGAAGATGGCCTGCGCACAGTGGTCGGCCTCGATTCGATCGGCTTCGTTGAACTACGCGTGCTGTGCGAACAGAAATTCAACGTCGAAATCGGCGAAGACGATTATACCCCCGAGAACTTCACCTCGATTCGTCGGCTCTCAGAACTGATTGACCGTCTGCAGACACAAAAAGCAGCCGGCAAGAAAGCTAACTGACGTTGTGGCGATTGTCCTCGGGGCCAGAAACGCGGATCGATTGCCCGACGCAGAACGATCAATTCATCAGGAATGGCTGACCAATGAAATTGCCGGTGACAGGCATGGCATGGACAACGCCGCTCGGCAACGAGTTGGACGCTGTCTGGGCACGTTTGATGCAGGGTGAAACGGGAATCGCTCCTGTGCCACACACCGTGCGATTAAGGAACAGCCTGGCCGGAGCCATCCCGTCAATTTCTCTCGACCTGCCCCCTGCCGAACGCATGCAGCAGATCGGTCTGTCAGCCCTGACCCGCGTTCTGCAGACGACCGGACTCGATCCGACCGATCCTCAACTCCGGCTGATTGTCGGCACGAGTCTTGGTGCTTACCTCGAAGAGGCAGCCGAGCGACAGGCGCTGTCAGGCTGGGCGCGTCGACTGGGAACCGCCGCTGGCATTAGCACGGAACCGATCGTCGTTTCGACGGCCTGCTCGTCGGGTTCGGATGCGGTACTCGTGGGAGCCGAACTCATTCGGACAGGCCTGGCCCGAACCTGTGTGTGTGGCGGTGTCGACATATTGACTGTGAGCAAAAGGCTCGCTCATTCGAGTATGGGGACGATGTCCCCGACCACGCTGCACGCCTTCGATTTACGCCACGACGGGACATTGCTGGGTGAAGGGGCGGCCTTCGTCGTGCTGCAGGCGGCCGAGACTCCCTGTCAGCCACTGGCCTATTTCAGGGGTGCCGGTGCGGCGAATGATGCCACCGGCATGACCGTTCCCGATGCGGACGGAATGGGTGGCAGACTGGCAATCGAACGCTCTCTGCAAGACGCCGGACTGACACCACAGGACATCGGACTGGTGAACGCTCATGGATCAGCCACTCCGCTGAACGATGCCGCGGAGCGAGCCACGTTTCTGCAGGTTTTCGGTCGCGCGGATCGGCCCATGGTCTTCGCCACGAAAGGAAATTTCGGGCACAGCCTGGGAGCTACGGGCGCCACCGAAGTCGTGGCCCTGTTACTCTCCTTGAAATCAGGTCAAGTCCCACCGGTCTATGGACTCGAACAACCAGATCCCGATTTTCCATTGCCACTGGCCGGTCCCGCTGGAACGAAATGCACAGCACGATACGGACTCAGCCTGACATTGGGGTTTGGCGGCTTCGATACGAGCCTGGTTTTTGAGGTGGATTCATGACTGGCTCCGTTACACAGTCCGCACGGCTGAGGATTCAAGGTCAGGGGCAAGCCGATCAGCATCAGCCCGATCTCTTCGATGCCAAGTTGCGCAATGTCGTGCGGTACGCCGATCCGGCAGCGTGGACTTGTGCGGTCTCGGCAGTTCACGCGCTGGCTTCCGTGCCCGACCGGTTGTCGGGTGATCGCGATCGAGTGGGAGTCATCGTAGTGTGCGACGATGGTCCACAAGAAGCGATGCAAGCCCTGGACGAAGCCGCAGTGAAAGGGTTCTCTTCTCCACTGAAATTCCCCGCGGGCAATCCTGGCTCGCTGGTGGGTGTCACCTGCATTCTGCTGGGATTTCGCGGCCCGACCCTGAATTTCATCATGCCGCCGGCGTCGGGTGTACCAGCCGGTTTGGTCATGGCTGCCGGCTGGCTGCAACGGAATGTCTGTTCGCACGTGTTGTTGACGGCGAGTTCACGCGCGGCAGGTGCAACGCCGAACGCCCGGACATTGCTGTTGACGGCTCCGCAGGATGGCCCAGCCTCGACATCGCTGCTCTCGCCGGCTGAACTGACCTGGCTGAGTTTTGTTGACTCCTGAAATCACGTTTCCCGTTCAATGAAGAATCTGCTCTCCTCACAATCCATCCGTGAATTTCTGGACAATGTCCAGGAAGCAACCCCCGAAACACTACCGACGGCGGGGGCTCTGACGTTTGAAAACGTTGGACAACGCTGGGCCGAACTTGGATTGCAACCCGGAGATCTGGTGCTGTTCAGCCTGCCAAATGGGCGCGCCCTTCTGGAACAGTTTTTTGGCGCGCTGCATGCCGGACTGGTCCCGGTGATGCTGGCTCCGAATCTGCCATCGACCCGCATTAAGGATCTGGTACGCGTGCTTCGGGCACGAGCCCTCGCCGCGCCGCGACTGAACCCTGCCGCCCTGGAAGCCAGCCGCAGTGATCTGCTGGGGACCCTCGAAGTCTGCCTGTTCCGTCACGACCAGCCATCGCTGACCAAGCCGGGTGAAGTGGTACTGCTGACTTCGGGAACATCCGGGTTTTCGAGCGGTTGCGTCTTTAATATCGAACAGTTGCTGTTGAATGGCCAGCGTCACGCCGATGCGATTGGGCAGAGGAGCACCGACACGGTGCTCGTCAACCTGCCTTTGTATTACTCGTTCGCGCTGGTCGCACAGACGCTGGGGACATTTGTGCGAAGGGGACGGCTGGTGATCGATGGCCCTCCGTTTCAGGTCCCCCGGTACGTCCGAGCGCTGGCCGAATATCAAGTCGATGTTTCGGCACTCACCCCGATCCTGTCGCGGGCCCTGCTCCGCACCGAAGGGGCCTTTGCAGAGACATCCCGGGTCCTGTCGATCGGCGGCGACAGCCTGATCCCCGAAGATGTTGCGGCCCTGCTGCAACGACGCCCCGATCGGGAATTGTACCTTACGTACGGCCTGACCCAGGCCGGGCCGCGTGTGTCGACCCTGTCGGCCCACCGCGAACCGCCGGAACGATTCAGTTCTGTGGGGTTACCGCTCGCCGGCACAACCGTATCGTTCCGCCCCGCCGCTGGTGATGCTCACCTGCAGGAACTGCTGGTGACTTCAGCCACGGTGATGCAGCGGAAGATCGGGTTAGTGGAAGGGCGGTCTCCGCACAGCGATGCAGCCAACGGGACTGTCGCCACCGGAGATATTTTCGAACAGGACGCCGAGGGCTACCTGTTTTTTAAAGGACGCTTGTCCGATTTCATTGTGAAAAACGGTGAAAAGATCAGCCTGGCCGGTGTCCGTCGCGTAGCCACCCAGTTGCCCGATGTGGTCAACGCCAAAACCAAGGTGATCGTTAATGAGGCGGGCGATCAGGACTTTGAATTGACCCTGTTCGTTTCGTCGGAAACGCACGACTACGAAGGCCAGCTGCGCCGCCAGTTGCGCCGCACCGAGTTACCCTGCAAAACGCATGTGGAACATCACGAACGAACATTGGTCCGAGGTCATAAATAGAACGACCTGCCATGAACTCGCCCGCTACCGCCCCCGACAACACGGCGCCCTCGGCCTCGCCCAAGCGCTTGACCTTTCGCCGATATCTGGCAACCTCACCGGACGCCTTTCCCACGTTCGTCCGTAAGGTGCACTATGGCCTGCGGCATTTTTCGCTGCCGGCCCCGCGCATCATCGCCCGACCGATGTTGTGGGTGTTTCTGACGCTGCGCTCGATCTGGTACTTTCTACTGCGGGTCCTGATCACCGAACCGCTGTGGAAGGCCAGTTTCGCGGAATACGGCAAGAACTTCACCGCCGGGACCTTTACCCCCTGGGTGCTGGGACAAGGGGACATTCGCCTGGGAGACGACGTACTGTTTGGCGGAAAAATCGACATCGTGTTCGGTTCCCGGTTTTCCGACGAGACTCCCACGCTGCAGGTCGGCAACAATGTCCGACTCGGCCATGAGATTCAGATTATTGTCGGTCGAAGGATTACCCTTGGTGACAACTCGGTCATTTCCGGCCAATGCTGGGTGGCCGACTCCAACGGTCACTCATCCGAATTCGATCCGGTCACACGGCGTTACAAACCGCCGGGACCTGACGATATTCGCCCCGTGGTCATCGGCGAAAATGTGTGGATCGGTCGGCACTGCCTGATTTTTCCCGGTGTCAAAATCGGGACAGGCAGCGTAATTGCTGGAGGATCCGTCGTCCGCGGCCACATCCCCCCCTATTGCGTCGCCGCCGGAAATCCCGCGAAAGTTCTGTTCAAATTGAAACGCCCGGCCCCGCCCGTGACACCTCAGGCACTCACCCCAGCGCCTGCCGGGGTTCCGGCACCAGCGGTTCCCGCTGCGTCCGACACGCCTCAGGCGACTTAATCGCCACTCGCCTCAACCGCGGCCAGTCGCGTCGACCAGATTCCCGCGTCATTCAACTTATCCATTTTTGCCAGAGAGACAGGATTGACCTTGCAACATCAAACGGCATTGATTTCGGGCGGTGGCGGCGGCGTCGGTAAAGCGATCGCCCGGGCCCTTGTCGATCTCGGAATTCGGGTCGCCCTGATGGGACGTGACCAGGAACGACTCGCACGCACGAAGGCGGAGCTGGCGGTCGCCGACGATCTGGTCCTGCTGGCTCCCTGTGATGTCACAGACCGTGCACAGCTAAGCACGGCGGTCGATGCAGTGCTCACCCAGTTGGGAAGTCTTGATATCCTGGTTTGCGGAGCCGGAATCAATGTCCAGAAACGCAGCCTGCGCAGCATTGACCCGGCAGATTGGGACAAGATCATTGCGACCAACCTGACCGGCGCATTCAATCTCGTGCATGCCGTGCTGCCTCATATGCGCGAGCGAGGCCAGGGGCTCGTGATCCAATTGGGTTCGCTGTCGGGCATGCGTGTCAATACGCTCAGTGGTGTTGGCTATTCCGTCTCCAAATTCGGACAAGCCGCGCTGGGAATTTCGATTGGCCGAGAAGAGCGCGGGCGTTCCATCCGCTCAACGGTCCTGTATGCCGGGGAAATCAATACGCCGCTGCTGGACGCCCGCGGCGCTCGCCCAGGCGGCGGCGAGGACACACGACGCCAGAATATCCTGCAACCCGAAGATGTCGGGGCTGCGGTCCGCTTTCTGGCCGAACTGCCCCCGCGAGTCCACATTCCCGAGCTGGTCATTAAGCCAACGATCGACGATTTCTTCTGAACGCCAGAGGCATCGTATGCCGAGAGATGCTGAGGCCTCTTGGGACACTGGACGCGAGATTTGACCTCCCCCCTGTTGAACCGCAAATTCCCACCACAACTGCCGATTTGTGTGTCGTTGGAACGGCCTTAGCACTTGCTTCTCGGGGTTATGAGCGTTCTGATATCATTTGTCGATGACAGTGCAGTTGAGCACTTTTTATTTCGGCGGAAGCCAGACATCGATCAGACTTCCAATCGCTAAAGAGAAATTTATCTTCCATTACCTCTGGCACCATGAGCAACGTCATTCATTTCAGGCGTAGTTTTTTGCCGTCTTGAATTGCCAGATCGACTTTCGAGAAAGACCGAGCATGACCCCCGAAAAAATGCGAGTTTGGCTGAAAGAACGTCTCACGCCGGAACAACGCGTCAAATTACAAAAGTGGGCAAATTCCAGCAGCCTGTTGCGCTGGTATTATGGTGCCAATCTCCCCGCTCTGGCCACGATTTACGGCACCAACAAATGGCGTGATCACTGGTATGCGCAGCACTATCAGTTTCATTTCCAGAAGTTTCGCCGTCGCAAGATGAACATCCTGGAAATCGGAGTCGGTGGCTACGAAAACCCCCGTGCCGGTGGAGATTCACTGCGCATGTGGAAAGCTTACTTCCCCCGCGCCCACATTTTTTCCCTCGATATTCACGACAAGTCGGCTGTCCAGGAACATCGAATCACAATCTTCAAGGGCAGCCAGAACGATCCCGAATTCCTGCAATGGGTCGCCAAGCAGATCGGCCGGATAGAGCTCATTATCGACGACGGCAGCCACTGCAGTGAACACGTCATTACGTCCTTTAAGACGCTGTTCCCCGCGCTGGCCGACGGCGGGATTTACGCCATCGAAGATCTGCAGTTTTCGTATTGGCCTGATTTTGGCGGAACGGATGATCCGCATTGCGAAACCACCAGCATGTGGCTCTGCAAACAACTGATCGATGGATTGAACTGGCAGGAATTCCGCAACGAAAGCCCATCTTACACCGATCGCAACATCAAGAGCGCCCACTTCTACCACAACCTCGCGTTCTTCTACAAAGCCCTGAACGAAGAAAAGTCGGGGATGTCAGCAGCGCAACGGCAGGAATTCTCGCGTCGAAAATTTGAAACCATCGAAAAAATGCACGGCGTCCCGCAGGTCGCCACCCCACAAGGCACCAATACTCAGTCCTGATCGACTGATAATTCGGTCCCCAAATCTGATTCGAACCCAAACAGGCTGCCTTCGGCAGCCTGTTTTTTTTGGCCGGCCCCATTGTCACGCAACTAAAATGCTGTGCTTCAGTGACATGCCGCGCCATTCGCCCGGTCCCGCCGCACAATTCAGCAGGCGTCTGTCGCGCTATTGTCATTTCGAATCGCTCGCCGTGCTTGCAAATCTCCGGAAACGGGCCAATTTCCAGCGTTGGCCAGCATTTCGCCACCCACGCAGTTCGTGATCCCGTCCTGAACGGAATGCGATTTGCAGATTCGGGGCCTCTACTGCACGGCAGCGCTCGCAGGCAGATGTTTGCAACTCAAACAAATTGTGACTCGCTGACAGCCGCAACGCGAGTTTCAGCGCCACGATTTGTGACCCACCTGCGGGAGCCACAACACAACATGCCCCAGAATCTCAAAGTCGTTCACCTGGTGATATCCCTCGATTGCGGTGGGATGGAACGGATCGTCCTCGACCTGATTCGCGAAGGCAAGAAACGCGGGCAAATCGTCTCTGTCATCTGTATGGAACGCCCCGGCACACTGTCCGCCGATGCGGAAGCTCTGGGTGGCCACATTTATTGCCTGCAGAAGCGCCCCGGACTCCAATTGAGCACATTTAAACGCTACGAAGCGCTGCTGCGGGAACTGCAACCCGACCTGGTTCACTCGCATTCAATTGGGTGTCTCTTTTATTGCGGCCCGGCCGCCCGGTCCCTCGGTATTCCGGTTGTCCACACCGAGCACATTAACAATATTGGCCATCCAATGGCCGGGCGATTTCAACGCTGGCGCAAAACCTGGCTTTGGTCGTGGGCGGCAAGATTCTGCCAGCGGTTTGTCTGCGTTTCAGCCGACATCGCCGCAGTACTCGAACAGCAGCGGATCGTCCCGAAAGCCAAACTGAGAGTCCTGCTGAACGGGATTGATACCGGCAGGATCGCGTCAGCCGAAAGCTCCGCGGAACTGCGCGAGTCGCTGCAGATTCCCGCCGGAGCACGAGTCGTCGGTACCGTAGGTCGGCTGAATCCTATCAAGAGCCAGCACCTGCTCGTCCGGGCGTTCGCCAAGCTGAAACCACAATTTCCCGATACTCACTTGCTGCTGGTTGGGGATGGACCGGCACGTGCGCAGATTGAGTCGCTCGTCTCTGAACTGCAATTAGCCGACTCGGTACATCTCGCAGGTTATCAGTCTGAACCGCAGAACTACCTGAAATTGATGAATGTCTTCGCACTCCCCAGCAGTCTGGAAGGACTCCCCCTGGTCATCCTGGAAGCCTGGGCCGCCGGTCTGCCAGTGGTCGCCACGGCCGTCGGCGGTGTGCCTGACCTGATTCGCCATGGAGACAACGGCTATCTAATCCCACGGGGAGATGAACTGGCCCTGCAGGAATCGCTGACAAACTTGCTGAAGGACTCCTCCCTGGCAGAGAGCATGGGACAACGGGCCCGGCAGGAAGCGGTTTCGCAGTATGACCTGTCGCGAATGGCCGGCGATTACGCCACACAGTATCGAGAACTGCTGGACGGCCGTCGCCGTGGACCCAGTCTGCTGCCTGTCACTCCACTACGTGCGGGGGCATGACCAGCATGCCCCCAGAGAGTGCCCGGCAACCGCAGACCGCGGAACAGACTCCGCGCAGCGAACGGACCTGGCAGGCTCATCTCGATGGGTTACGTGCCCTGGCGATTGTACCGGTCGTCTTGTACCACCTGTTCCCAAAACTCTGCCCGGGCGGCTTCGCTGGGGTGGATGTGTTCTTTGTGATCTCGGGGTACCTGATCACGGGCAGCATCGTCGCAGAACTCGATGCACGGCAGTTTTCGCTGGTGCATTTTTACGTTCGCCGGGCGAAACGGATCCTGCCGGCGTACTACGCGCTGGTTGCCTTCGTCCTGCTGGCGGCCGTGTGGAGTTTTCCAGTCACGCGGGCGCAATCGGTCAGCACAACGGCCCTGTACAGCCTGGCTTACGCGACCAACATTTATTTCTGGAAGGTCATCAATTATTTCGATCTCAGTGCACAAGAGAACCCGCTGTTGCATTTGTGGTCGCTCGGTGTCGAGGAACAATTCTATTTCGTTGTTCCCCTGATCCTGTGGGCGCTGTGCCAACTGCGTCGGCGATGGCTGTTACCCAGTCTCGTGCTGCTTTCAGGCGTATCGTTCTGCTGCAGCCAGTGGGCCGTGTCGAACGGCCACTCTCCCTTTGCGTTTTACATGCTCCCTTCCCGCTCCTGGGAACTGCTGGCGGGCGCGATTCTATCACAACTGCCCGCAGTTTCACGGCGTGAACGCCCTCGAGCGGCGTTCCTCGCCTGGTTTGGCGGCGCGCTGGTGATGCTGTCGTACCTCATGCTGCGCCCGGAAACACCTTTTCCGGGTCTGACGGCACTGCCCACGGTGGTCGGCACCGGCCTGTTGATTCGTTATGGCGCATTTGGACTCCCCCAGCGCGTCTTGTCTTACCGCGGTTGCGTCTGGATCGGAAAAGTCTCGTATTCTCTCTACCTCTGGCACTGGCCCCTCTTCGTGCTGCTCGTGCCGTATTACTCTTTGAGCCGAATCGTAATCTGCTTCCTGGCTACGTGCATCGCCTCCTGGTTGTCCTGGTACTTCATCGAGAATCCTGTTCGACGCGCGAAAAACTTCGGCGTGCAGCATGCCTGGGGAACGGTCATAGGTGCCACCGTATTGCTGGCCGGCGTGTGTCTGACGGTAAACTCGCTGCCGGTTCGCAATGGCACGGTGCCCCTCGCCTGGCATGAACAGCAAACCTGGGCGACCCTGGAAATGCAGCACGATCCACGGCGCTCGACCTGTGATCTCGTGGATCTGCAGCAGGGCGACCCACGATTGCTGCTGCCAATTGGCCGTCCAAATCAGCCTGCGGAATTCGTGTTATGGGGCGACAGTCATGCCCTCGCATTGCTGCCGGGAGTGGATGCACTGGCCGACGAATATTCCCGTTCAGGATGGTTTATCAACCTTAAACACAATTTCACACTGAAATCAGAGATCGGCACCGAAGCTTACGACCCCCGAGGCGACCGGGAACCCGTGCTGCGCTGGCTTGAAGAAACACCGCAAATTCATGATGTGTTTCTGGTGTCTTCGTGGTTCTTTCAACTCCGCGACAGCGCCGACGCCGATGAAACGATCCGACTCTGTCAACGGCTGAAGACGGCGGGCAAACGAGTTTATGTGTTCTCCACTGTCCCT
Organism: Planctomycetota bacterium; assembly: GCA_018242565.1. Taxonomy (GTDB): domain Bacteria; phylum Planctomycetota; class Planctomycetia; order Planctomycetales; family Planctomycetaceae; genus JACQFH01. The sequence goes on from JAFEBR010001088.1 coordinate 21,098, forward strand.
TTGGCCAACAAACAGGCCTTGCAGCGATACGATTGGGGACAATCGGTCAGCGATCGCATCAACCGCACCGATGCGGCGAGATATACCCAAAGTGCCCGACGCCAAAACACGCTGTTGGAGCGAATTGTAGAATTGGGCGTTGCCGAGGTTGTTCCCCTCGATCGGGGCGTCCGGGAAGGCGAGGCATATGTCACCGGAGCCGCAGGGCGTTCATTCTATTATGACGAATCGCACCTCAACGAGATCGGTGCCAAACAGGCGATGAAAATTGTTGCTCCCACGATTTGGGGCGGCAGTGCATCGGATCGCTTAGATGCCGGCCGGGGTCAGCACTCCGTTCTCGAGCAATTGCAACCCGGCAGCGACTCCCTCAATTGAAGGCCTCGGCCTATCAGTTCACTGCGTCAGGTCGCGATCAGGCGCCGCCCCTCGCGACCAGCCAGGCCCGTTTCACAGGTTCACACTCCCCCTGTAACAGCCCGCACGAGACCGGTCCATCGACAGGACCTTTCTGCGTCGACCGTCGGACGACCGGGGAGGATCGACGGTAGGCTTACAGATCTTAATCGATCGCAATACAAGGCCGTTGCACAGTCTCAGACATCACCGACCGCCATAATCCGCTTTGCCGTTTTCGAACGCGCCCCACCGCTGGTGTTGCAGGGGGCCAAGGATTGGCCCACCCGGCCCAAGTCGATGCCAAACCGATATGCCACCGACCCGACGACTCGCTGCCAAAGTGAAGACTTGGTACGGGCACAAAAAAACATCCCGCCAGTCGCAACTGGCAGGATGTTTTTATGATTTCAGATTGGTCTTTTACGCAGTAGCCTCCGCCTTAAGTCAGCCGCGGGTCAAAGCTCACGAACGAGCCCAACGTCGCACGACGAGCAATCCGGCAGCTACCGAAAACACCACGAAACCGGCCGGTTCGGGCACGTCCGGAGGAGGTTGCGGAGGATTTGGGGTCGTAAACCGAATGGTGACGGAATTGGTAATTGTCCCGTAATAGCCGGGTTCGGGATACGTCCCAGCATAGTAGGTCCACAACGAATAATTCCCGTTACCAAAGTAATCCAAGTCATCGGTGTGGAAAAAGTTGACCAACAACGGACCATCCGAGCTGACATTCTGAAACAGCAAACCGGGGCTGTGGACGATGTAATCGGGATCTGAACTGGGATACAACAAATCATCGTAGGTAAATGCCAGAAAGGCGCTCTGCGAAGTTGCAGGAGCGTTGGGGTTCGGAACCAGATTGTACGTACCAACGGCCAATGGGTCTGACGAATTTGTAATCGTCAATGTGCCGCTGGTCGCCAAAACGTAGGTCTGGTACACGGTGTACGAGAGGTTGACCTGTCCCTCGTTCGTACCGTCACTAAACTCAAAACTGAAGGGTGTCGCCTGTGCGGATGCGGACATCCCCCAGACCCCACAAGCCACAGCAACCAACAATGCGAGCCGTTTCATACTGCCCATCCTGTTTCCATGCCCCTCTCAAATCCCTAAATACCCGGTCGGTACACCACGTACCAATGCTTGCGGGGAGTGTACGCTGTCGTTTGATCAAAAACAACATAATTTATGTGCTTCTTCTGATTTTTCTCGAATACCATCTGTACAATCAGCACAAAGTTCATTTCCAGTATATTTCAGGAAATGCCTGACAGTCGTCCCCGACCGTCAGAATCACCGTAAACAAAGTCCTTAAAAGACCTTACGACACAATCGATCGACCAGCAACAAAGTACCCTGCCGGGCAACAAAAGTTCTGACCTGGATCCGATTTCGTCCAGACTTGGGTCCGCCTGAACAGCTCTGAATTGCCACCGATTCATAACCTCAGACAGAGCAAGGACGAATCCAACTCGACTTGGCCTCCGCCCAGCCCCTCCCTCTGTGTTCAGGTGCGCATCGTACCAAATTCAATCGGGGCTCCCGGGTGATGCGCTGTCAGCACGCCCCGTAATCAGGCGTGCCGACCGGTTACGCGTCAAATAGCAACCCGCCCACTGCA
>JAFEBR010000108.1 GCA_018242565.1 Planctomycetota bacterium
CATTTATGGGCTGGCGGAAATCCAGGGTAAGACGCCCGATGAGATTGTAGACTCCCTGCCAAGTCTGACGCACGGCCAGGTGCACGCCGCGCTGTCCTATTATTTCGACCACCGCGATGAGATCATTCGCGAGCTGCGCGAAGATGAACTGCTGGTGCAACAGATTCGGAACGAGACGGGGCCTGGGCCATTGGAACAAAAGCTAGCGCAAGCGGGGCAGTCGGGTGAAATTTCACCTCGATGAGCACCTCGCGCACGCGATTGCGCGAGGCTTGCAGCGTCGTGGTCTGGATGTCACCACGACGACAGATGCAGATTTGATCGGCGCATCCGACGAGGAGCAACTCGATTTCGCCAAGAGCGAAGGCCGAGTCCTCGTCACGAACGATGCCGATTTTCTGGAACTCGTAACGACCGTCGCGGAACATTCCGGCGTTGCCTACTGCGCTCCAGGACAGAAGACAGTCGGCGAAATGGTCAGGTTTTTGTGCCTGATGCACGACTGCTTGACGCCTTCTGAGATGGTTGGACGAATCGAGTATTTTTGACCGCAACACGCGGCACCGCAATTGCGGGCCATCAGTAGGGGGTGCGGAATTGGCTGGCTGTCGGCGTGCACTTATTGCGCTGCAATCTGATTCACGACGCGCTCAACCGCGGCTGTCAATGCCGCCCCATGGCCAGCCCGGTGTTGCTCGTATCAGTCTGCCGCGTGGTCAAATTCCGCTCGCGCTGCTCCACGGAATACGACGGGGAGCCTCATCGCTGAAAACGGGCGAGGATCTCGGCCTTGACTCGTTCCCAAGGCACGACGTCTTCGGGGTTGGCCGCGTGGTCGGCCAGTCGCCGGCCCAGTTCCTGCCTTTGAGCCTCGGTGACGAGGGGCGGATGTGGTTCGCTGGCGATGCTGTCCCAAATCGCCGTGGCCAGAGCGATACGTTCATCCAAGCTCATCCTGTCGATGCCGAGAGCTTGTAGAGTCGGCGCGACCATGAAGACCTCCTCGTGAAAAATTTTTCCTCGCGTATCGTACCAAAAAAAGTTCCCCATCGGGAACAGGCAAAACTGGGGAAATGGATCGACTCCGGAGTGCATCTAAAAAGTCGGTGGAATCTTGGAGGCCAACGGATGACCCACGTGAACGCGGGAACATCGGATGGCATGCCAGCTCGGTGGATCAGCCAGCCTCAGATGTCAGGAGTCGCTTCGGCATCGGCAAATTTCACCGGCAGTGCCAGCCCCGAAGGGGGCGAGATTCGATAGCCCAGGGAGAGCGAAGCGAAGCCCTGGGTTAACGATCAAAACACGCCGCGCAGCCCCAACGGGGCGAGATTCCTCAATCCCAGACATAGCGTTCGTCGAATTCGATTTCATGCTGTTGCAGGAGCATTCGGAGTTCATCCTGATAGGTCATCTGGCGGTGATGCTCTCCTTGATTTGCGATGTACAGTTTGACCTGTCCGGAATTGGATTGACTGACGGAAAATGCGCCGTAGCCTGCCTGCCAATGAAAATCTCGCAGGGAAGGCGACTGTTTCTTGGCCCAGGATGATGATTCGACTTTCATTTCTTCGACCAGCTTCGCGATGGTGATCGTCCGCGAAAGCTGACAAAGTCAATGCTAATGATCCTCGACGGTCCGCACGATTAATGACGGGCATCCAATGGCGTTCAGAGTTCCGACCATGTAGGCGTTCATTTCCTCCCGGATCACGGGAACCTGCAGAAATGGAGCGCGGTTCTTGGTGCTGAACACAATATGTAACAATACGTTCGCGAGCGATTGCGACATGGGGAACCTCAAAAGGGAATCTCGCCCCGATTGGGGCTTTTCGGCGTTTACGGTACATCTTAC
>JAFEBR010001089.1 GCA_018242565.1 Planctomycetota bacterium
AGCGGGAACTATTCGCCCCGAATTGGCGTCTAAAGGAAGTCTCACCGACCCGCATCGTGACTGGCAGGCCGCTCGCGGGATCACGGAATTGTCGGCGATGTCGCTTCGGTAATCGAGGAAAACGTTGACTGCGCCCGGTTGGCCTTGCCAGAATTAGCGTTTATGCGGTGGTCCGCCTGAATTTCGTCTAGGCACTTCGCGTTCCGGAGAATCGTTCGATGGCAGCTTCGTCCAAACCCACTGGCGTTCATATCGCCCTGATCATCTTCGTGCTGCTCACCATCGCCTGCGGCGTGGGTTGGTTGATGGCCTACAAAGGGGCGGGCAGCATCAGTGAGCTCAAGAAAGAGCGCGATGACGCCAAGTCGAAATTAACGACGGCTGAAAAGCAGTTCCGCGATCGCGAAGACGACATCCGCAACCTTAAGACAATTCTGGGCAGCCAGAGCGAAGACGTGGGGCCCGCCGACGGCACTCAGCCCAACTCGGTCATCGGCGAGATGAAGGTGCTGAAAGATACCTTTGGCAGTGGCGTCGTCGACCCGACCCTCAAGCAGACCTTTATCAAGCTGAGCCAGCAATACAAAGATGCGGTGCTCGCTCGCGACAAACTGCAGGAACAGCTTGCCACCGAACACACCCAATTCGAACAACGTCTCAGCGAAATCAATAAGACGCTCGACGCTGAAAAGAAGGCCCGGTCGGATGCCGACAAAGGCAAATCCGACGCCGACAAGATTCACCAGGAAGAAATTGCCAAGAAGGACACCGACCTGGGTGATCAGAAGAAGGCCCTCGATCTGCTGCAGAGCCAGTACGACGAACTGAAAGACTCGACCGACAAGCGGATCGCTGACCTCGACAAGCGCATCACGCAGCTCGTCTCTCAGAACAAGCGCCTGGTCGCGGAACTCGATGAAAAGACCCGTCCCAGCTTCGAACGCCCCAGCGGTCAGATCCGCTTCGTCGACACCACCGGTAAGAAGGTCTGGATCGACATCGGGGAAGCTGAAGGCGTTCGTCCCCGGACCACGTTCAGCGTCTACAAGAAGCAGCACAGCGGTGTCGGCCGAGGTACGGTCAAAGGGACCGTCGGCGGCGAAGACATCAAGGGATCGATCGAAATCACCCGCGTGCTCGAACCGCACCTGTCGGAAGCCCGCATCCTTTCGGAAGACATCTATCACCCGATCATGAAGGGCGATCCGATCTACTCGCCGCTCTGGAGCCCGGGTCATGACGAAGCCTTCTCGTTCGTCGGGATTATCGACCTGAACGGCGATAAGAAAGACGACCGCGACATGCTGCAGGAAATCGTCGCGACCGCTGGCGCTGTCATCGACAACGATGTCACCCCCGACGGAATCCTGAAGGTCCGAGGCGAAGAAGCGTCCGATGGAAAGCCCGTCCTCACCGAACGCACCAAGTTCCTGGTCATCGGACGCATCCCCGAAATCGCCGACGCGGGCGACGACAAGGAACTCATCGCCAAGATTCTGGAAGTCAACAAGCTCCGCAAAGACCTGGAAGACGCGGCCCGCGAACGTGGCGTGCGGGTCGTGAGCCTCAGCGACTTCCTGGCATATGTCGGTTACAAGCAACAACGCCGGTTGTTCATTCCCGGTACCGACGTGCCCTACAACCTGAAGTCCGGTTCGCACAGCACGGGTGTTGACGAAACGGTCGGCAACCGGACCAGTGCCGGTTCAACCAGCGGTGCCTACTCGGGCGACAAAGCCTTGAAGCCCAAGTCGACCGGCAACTCGACCAGCGTGTTCCGCGGCAGCAAATAGTCCCGCCTGCCGAACCTCTGACTAAACGCCACAGGCCCCGGTTCATGAACCGGGGCCTGTTTTCATTTCCGGGGACCGTGCGCCCCGCGCGTCGCCGCTGTCGTCTTCTTTCTGGAGTGCGGTTGCGCAGCCAACGCTCTTCGTATTTCCGGAATCAGACCTCCGGCGAACAGACTTACCTGTCGCCCGGGGCCCGTGCCGATCACAGACGGAAGGCGGCAGCCATCGCCGAACGGTTCAAACAAAACGGGTTATCCACAGATTTGCGCAGATTTCGCAGATTTTTAAAAAAGCACTGACAGGCAGGGAATAGCCGAGCATCGGTGATCAGTTCATGCCAAAACAGTTCTTTACATCGCCTTCACGTACCGGCCGTTCATACATCCTCAGCCCGACTGAATTCGCCAGCCGCGCAACGCCCCTATTAATCTGCGAAAATCCGCGCAAAACTGTGGATCCCCTCCGTTCCGTTTCCAACCGGCATCTGGAGTGCGGTTGCGCAGCCACCGCTCTTCGTATTTCCGGAATCAAACCTTCGGTGGACAGACTTACCTGTGGTCCGGGGGCCGTGCCGATCACAGACGGAAAGCGGCAGCCATCGCCGAACGGTTCAAACAAAACGGGTTATCCACAGATTTGCGCAGATTTCGCAGATTTATTAAAAAGCCCTGACAGGCAGGGAATAGACGAACAGCGGTGATCAGTTCATGCCAACGCAGTTCATTTCATCGTCTTCCCGTCACGGCAGTTCATACATCCTCAACCCGACTGAATTTGCCACCCCCGCAACGCCCTGTTTAATCTGCGAAAATCGGCGCAAATCTGTGGATCGCTCTGTCCCGTTTCCAACCGCCATCTGGAGTGCGGTTGCGCAGCCACCGCTCTTCGTATTTCCGGAATCAAACCTTCGGTGGACTGACTTACCTGTCGCCCGGGGGCCGTGCCGATCACAGACGGAAAGCGGCAGCCATCGCCGAACGGTTCAAACAAAACGGGTTATCCACAGATTTCGCCAATTTCCGCAGACTTGTAAAAAGCACTGCCAGGCAGGGAATAGCCGAACATCGGTGATCAGTTCATGCCAAAGCAGTTCTTTTCATCGCCTTCCCGCCCCGGCCGTTCATACACCCCCAACACGACTGACTTCGCCACCCGCGCAACGCCCTTATCAATCTGCGAAAGTCCTCGCAAATCTGTGGATCCCCTCCTTTCCGTTTCCAGCCCAGACTGCGGAGAACGGGCATCGCACAAGTGGTTGAGGCGGGACATGCGGGTTCAAGCCCGCACTGCCTGAGTTGAATCTCGCGCGCTGAAATCGGTGGACTGCCGGGGTTGAGTCGAACGGCTATTTGGCGTGAGTCAACCAGCGGCTGGCCAGTTGTTGCAGGTCGGGAACGGGTTGACCGTTCCCGTGGGCAAAGTAGTAACGTTCCAGGCTCTGAATACTGGCGGACAATTCGCCCTTGGTTTTCAGATCGAAACCGTTGCGGGATTCCACCTGCCGCAGCAGCGAGAGTACGTTGAACGGCGTCAGCGCATCGGGCAACCGGACCTGGGTGGCCGATTCATCGGCGCCTCGCCGACGCAGGGCTCCGTACGCCAGTCCCGCAGCCAGCAGCACCACGGCACCGGCAGCCAGGTACCACGGCCACACCTGCCGCACCGCGCCGTATTTCTGATCGAGGGACACCGTCGAAGCCACGGCTTTCAAGTCGGCGTCTTCGTACCGGAAATAGGTATTCTCGGCGACTTCCACCTTTGGCTCGGGGAAAGCAAACTGCGTAGGAAGCGCGGCGAGATCTTTCCGCCCGGCATAGGTAATCGTGAAAGTGCGTTCGGACAGAATCGCCGGATCGGTGCTGTCGGCATCGAACTTCGAAACTTTAACACCTTCGTCTTCGGTCTGCACGACCTCAAAATCACTCGCCCGCACATCGAGGAATTCCGTGAGTGGGGGCACCAAACCCTGGGCCTTCGCCTTCACTTCCAGAATGAGCTTGCCATCTTTCGCCTGACGTTCATCCAGCGTCTGGGTGATCTGCAGCTTTTCATAAGGCCGGCGTTCGGGCGTGGGAGCCGCGGCATCGACCGGCAGGGCAGGGGAGACCACGGGCAGCACGGCGTATCCCGAGGTATCCAGGAAGTCGAGATCGAGTTTCAGCGACGGCAGCTTATCGATCTGTGGCCCCCGTGCCTTCAGCAAGACATAAGCATACGGAGTCGTCCGCCAGCCTTCTTCCGCCGAAGCCCGCGAGTGGACGTCTTTCTCCTGAAAGGTGACCGACTGGACGTCGAAGTGTTCCTGCAGTGCCGCGCGCACCGATTCGTCGAATTTGTCGCGGTAGTTCTCAAGCGGACGCCCGTAATTCCAGGCGAACGTCATCGAATTCTGGTTCTGCAGGTACTTGCCAAAACCGCCCGATTCACGCTCAATTTCCGGTGTGTGCCGCAGTTCGACAAACACACCAAACGGAGTCTGGCTGCCGACTTTCGCCGAACCGTCAACACGCGTGACGAGTTTGATTTCTGACACGAGATCTTTGTAGTAATCGTACACCTGCCGGGCTTCGCGCGCCTGTTTATGGTCACCCACGATTTCAAAACCCGCCTTGAGGTACGAGTATTTCACCGTCGGCTTCAGGCCGCTCATGCGGGTGAACAGTGAATTGGCGAACATCGACAAATGCTTCTCGGCCGCTTCCCCCGGCAGAGCCGCCATCGCTTCGCGAATCAGGGCCGGCTGGTGAGGATCCGAAATCGAACGGTGATCGACCTGCGGCAAGTCGCTGGCCCCCAGCCCGGCGTAAAACCAGTGCTGGTAGACCGTGCATTCCTGCTCGGCTTCGGGAAGAGGCGGGACGAGCTTGGCATAAGTGTCGGCCGCCTGCCGGATCTGCAAGATCGCCGCGGACCGCTGTTCCGAGAATTTCGACGTGGGGGCAATCTGGTGCTGATACGTACTTTCGTCGAGCGACAGACAGGCCTGTGCCAGTCGCAACCGCCAGTCTTCGGGGTACTTTGCCAGCCCGCGCTCGGCGACCGTGTTGGCCACGTGGTA
>JAFEBR010001090.1 GCA_018242565.1 Planctomycetota bacterium
ATCGGAAAGCTGCTGCCAGCGTTCAGGCTCTTTCAGCCGCCGACGAATCACGAGGGCCAACAGAGCGGGGACGGCACCGATCACGAACATCCAGCGCCACGGACTTTTGACATAGCCCACCTCTTCCGCGATGCCGAAGCCCATGTTGATCAGAGCCGCACTGATATTCCCCATCGCCGATAAGGCCTGCAACAAGGCCAGCGTGTACGGACGCGCACGATGCGGCATCACCTCGGCGACCAGCGCCACGCCGACGGCAAATTCTCCCCCCACCCCCAGACCTGTCAAGAAGCGATAGAACGCAAAGTCCCAGAATCCCTGCGATAAGGCACTTAACCCGGTACAGATCGAGTACATGAGAATCGTGATCATCATCGTCTTAGCGCGACCGATGCGATCTCCCAAAACCCCAAACACCAGCCCGCCAGACGCCCAGCCCACCAGAAAGATTGACGTCGCGTAGTTGCCATAGACTTTGACCTGTTCCGCAAACTGAGCCGCATCGTCGATTTTGGGCAACAGATCTTTCATGGCGGCAGGACGTGCCAGCACAAAGAGTTGTTGATCCAGACAGTCGAACAACCACCCCAGCGCGGCCACGACCATGACGAACCAGTGATAGCGAGTCAGCTCCTTGTACCAGGGGCCGGTCGCCGGTGCGGTATCAGCCGATGGCGGGGCGACGTCGTCAAATCCGTGCATCAATCATTCTCCTGAGCAGAGTGTTCACTCGACTCCGCGGTTTGAGATGGCGTTCAACTGGGTGGGCAGCGGCTACCAGTACACTGAAACGGTCGGCGTTATTCAAGGGCGTCGAACGACTTCCGACACCCACGGCGGGAAGATCTAACCGAGAATCTCGGTAATGACCCGGCCATGATCGACTTCCAGTCTCTGTCGCCCGGGAATGGACAGCCGCTCTGCCGATAAACCCAACTGGTGCAACACCGTGGCATGGATATCGGTCACATAATGCGGATTCTCGATGGCGTGAAAACCGAATTCGTCGGTCGCCCCATGCACCACCCCCCGTTTCAGGCCGCCCCCCGCCATCCATACGGTAAAGCCATGCGGGTGATGGTCGCGCCCGGTTCCTGCTTTGTTCAAGCTGGTCACTTCCAATGCGGGGGTCCGCCCGAATTCGGTGGCGCAGACCACGAGCGTATCGTCGAGCAGGCCGCGGCGTTTGAGGTCGGTGATCAGCCCCGCCAGCGGCTTATCCACTCGACCACATGACCGGGCATGGAGTTCTTTGATGTTCGCGTGCGAATCCCATTCGCCATAGTCGCTCAAATAGACCAGAGAAAAGCGCACGCCGCGTTCTGCGAGTCGCCGGGCGGCCAACAACCGTCGGCCGTAAATCGCCGTCGTCTCGTTGTCGATCCCGTAGAGTTGCTGCGTGGCCTGTGTTTCCTCGGAAAAGTCCAGAACGTCGGGAGCCGACATCTGCATGCGGTAGGCCAATTCGTACGATTTGATCCGCGCCCGCAACTGTTCGTCTTCCGGATAGTCCACCGCCGTCAGGCGATTCAGTCGGTTCACAAACGCGAATTCGTTCCGCTGTTCCCCTGGCCGCACACCGGCCGGTCGGCTGCCAAACGGCAGGGGATTGGCGGGATCGAGTGACAATTCGACCCCGGCGTATTGCGGCCCCAGATAATGGGCTTCGAAATCTTTCTTGACGCGCGGATCTTTGTACTGCCCCAGAAACACGAACTGCGGCAGATTCTCGTTCAGCGATCCCAGTCCGTAAGCGATCCACGAACCAATCGTGGGCTGCTGCTCATCCAGAAAGTGCCGGCCCGTATGAAACTGAAACTCGGCTCCATGGTCGTTGTCCGTCGTGTACATGGACCGCACAATGCACAAATCATCGACAACACCCCCCAGATGCGGCAGCCAGTCGCTCACCTCGCAACCCAATTGCCCCCGCTTCTGGTAGCCCACCTGCAGCGGCATGATTTTCGAGATCACTTCTCGATCGAACCCGACCACCGAACGCGAGCGCTCGCGATAGATCGGCAACTTCTGGGGATTGGGCAGTGTCGTCTCATCGTACGTTTTACCGGCGTATTGATTGAGCAGCGGCTTGGGGTCGAAGGTCTCGAGATGGCTAACGCCCCCCGACAAGAACACCCAGATCACGTTTTTCGCCCGTGGCGGATGATGCGGACGTCCATCCGGCGCCGCATCCGCTGGCTCAGGTTCCCGGCCCCAACCGTCGCGGTGCAGCATCGCGCCCAGTGCCAAACCTGTGAAACCCATTCCCAGGTCCGAGAGAAACGCCCGGCGGGGCACGCTCACGCCACTCCCTGTCCGGCCACACGCTGCATTGTTGGATGGCATTTCTGACTCCCGCGGTTTGACGGCAACTTTCAAAAACAAAATTCTTCACCCGGTAAGGCACGCGCGTCACACGGGTCGCCCCGACGCGATCGTCCCGTGACCACTCATTCGCACTGGGGATGCATCGGCAGCGCCCAGTGTTCAATCGCACTTTCCTCTCACCGGATCGTCACAAAATCATTGTGATTGAACAACGCAGAAATCAAAGACTCTCGAGCGCGTTGCGCCGGATCACTGGCTGGTGCCGGAATTCCGCCCGCTTCCCCCGGCCGTTCTGCCGGGTTTACGGCCGCCAGTTCCTGAAGCTGCTCATTCAGAAATTCGAGCGAGACACGCAACTCGTCCTCCCGGACCGGTCTCGACAGGATCTGCAGAAACGCCTGCCGCACAAACGCCACGTTCTTTTGCGAAGAGTCCGCCGGCCCATCAGAACTTCCGGTACTCTCGATCTGGGCCCACAGTTTTTTTGCGAGCAATCGCGAGTGAAGGATCGACAGGTCGCTGTTCACGAGCGCCAGCGCCTGCTGTGGCCGTACCGAAGAGACCCGTTCATAACAATCACACACATCCGCCGCATCGAACAATTCCAGAAACGGCATCTTGGCTTCGCCATGGATGGCGAAATACAGACTGCGCCGCCGCGAGGTCAGCCCCAGGCCGGCGTCCAGTTCCTGACCGCCGATCGTCGGATCCAATTCCCCGGCACAGGCCAGCAGGCTGTCGCGGACAACCTCGGCTTCCATCCGCCGGGTGTTGCTGCGCCAATACAGCCGATTGTCCGGGTCCTGTTCCAAACCACGATGGCCCATCGGCCCCACCCCGGATCGCAAACGATACGTCCGACTCGTGACCAGCAGCCGATGAAGCGGCTTCATTTTCCAGCCATTCGAGACCAGCTCGACCGCCAGCCAGTCGAGCAATTCGGGATGTGAGGGCAATTTGCCATTTCGTCCGAAATTCGCGGGCGTTTCCACCAACCCCCGTCCAAAATGCCTGAGCCACATATGGTTGACGGCCACTCGGGCGGTCAGCGGATTCTCGGCATGGGCAATCCACCGGGCCAGTGCCAGCCGGCGCCCCGTACTGCGTTGCGGATACACCGGCGACAGCGGCGTGTACGTCGTACCAGCGGTGGCCAGTGCGGCCCGCGCCGCATCGGCTGCCGTCCGGGCCGCAACCAATTCGGCCTGCGCTTTATCCACCGCCGGCTTCGTCGTCGGATTGGCGATCACCTGGCGTTCGGCGGCAATCAACCCCTGTTCCGCCCGCACGAGTCGCAACCGCGCCTCTTCCCACAGCGCCTGTTTTTCGGCCTGCCAGGCCGCCTGCGACTGCGCTTCGACATCTCCCAGGCCGCGATACCGGGCATCGTCGGCCGCCAATCGGGCCGACAGGGCCCGCCGCCGGGCGGTCGCTTGGACAACGAGTTGCTGATCAACGCCGGACGCCAGCCGCGCATCGAGCAACAGTTGCTCGGCACGGACCACGTCGGCCGGAGTTGGACGATCTGCCGCGGTGGCGGGTTGCGCCGCACGAGCCTGAATGTCGTCCCGCTGCTGTTGAGCCGCCGCCAGAGCGGCCTGCGATTTGGTCAAAGCCTCTTGTGCCGCGGCCAGCGCGGCACGCGCCTGGGTCATTTCCTCGTCACGAAGGGTCGATTTCAACCCGGGATAATACGCCTCGGCCGGCAGGTCGATGGGCGCGACCTCAAAGCCGGCAGCTCCCAAAATCGCGAGCACCCCCGGTTCGACCGGTGGCTTCCCTTCGAGGCGATTTCGAGAATCGCCTTTCGCGTACATGAACGTTTCCGCTGTGAGTTTTTCATCGAAGACGCGGATTCGCCCGGCGGCGATGGGCCCGTACGACTGGGCATAGACGTACTTCTGGAACGGCCCCGGGTCGGGCAACCCGGCCACGCGATCTTGCCGTAATTCCAGCGGCTCGAAACAGGCCCGGAAGCGAAAATACTCGGCCTGCGAAATCGGATCGTACTTGTGGTCGTGACAGTGGGCACAATTCAAGGTGAGGCCCAGAAACGCCTTGGCCGTGTGCTCGACATTGTCCTTCATCCAGTTCTCGTAATTCCATTTGAACCAGTTCCGCACCAGGAAACCGGTGGCCACGACACTCTCATCGTCGCCTGGCTGCCACTCGTCGGCCGCCAGCATTTCGACGACCATGCGGTCATAGCCTTTGTCCTGATTGAGGGACGTCACGATCCAATCGCGCCACCGCCAGATCTGCGGGTAACTGTTCATGACATCGGGCACGGCACGACGCCCGTACCAGTCACTGTATCGCCAGACGTCCATCCAATGCCGGCCCCAGCGCTCCCCGTAACGGGGGCTTTGCAGTAGCCGATCGACAACGGTCTCGTACGCCCCGTCCGACGTATCCGCCAGAAATGCCTGAAGTTCCTCGGGGGTGGGTGGCAAGCCCGTCAGATCGAGAGTCACCCGCCGCAGCAGGGTGACCTTGTCGGCTTCGGGCAGTGGTTCCAGATCGGCCGCGGCCAGGCGGGCGAAAATGAATGCATCGACCGGATTCCTCACACCGACGGACTGCGGCGCGGGAACCGGGGCCCGGACGGGAGCCCGGAAGGCCCAATGGTCACGCGGGTCGGCTTGAGGCTTCTCGTTCTCCGGAGATATGGCCCCCGCTTCCACCCAACTCTGAATTTTTCCGATTTCTTCCGGAGTGAGTGGCGCCCCCTCCGGAGGCATGCGGAGTGCCGCATCGGTCGACAGCACCCGCTCAATGAGCAGGCTCCCGGCGGGATTCCCCGGAACCACGGCCGGGCCCGACGAACCTCCCGTCCGCACAAAGGCTCCCGTATCGAGCCTCAAATCGGACTGCTGCTTCAGCACTCCGTGACAGGCCACGCACCGCTTGGCCAAGAGCGGCTTGATATCGCGTGCATAATCGACGCGCGAATCGGCCAGAGCCGCGCTGCCACCCCACAGAATCAGGCAGAGTCCGACCGCACAAACCCTCATCGCATCAACCTTTCTTTATCAATTCTCGACGCGGGCGAGCGGGCTGTCAAGACAGCAATTTCCGATCCACTACCTCAAGAACCGACCGCCGTTAATGTCCAGAATGGCGCCGGTCATGAAACGGGCGCCGTCGCTGGCGAGGAACAGGATGGCCTGGGCCACCTCGTCCGCCGTGCCATTCCGCCCGAGAGGCGTCTGCCGACGATAGTCGGCCATGCGTTCGGGCGTGCTGAACAGTTCATGCTGTCTCGTTTCCACAACCCCCGGCATGACCGCGTTGACGCGCACGGTCGGTGCCAGTTCGCGAGACAGGGTGCGGGTCATGACCTGCAGGGCCCCTTTGGCCGCCGCGTAGGCCCCTGCCCCGCCGGCCCCTCCCGTCTGCACTGACAGCGAAAGATTGTTGATGATGCTGCCATTTCCACTCTGCTTGAGAAACGGAATCGCGCGTCGCGACACGAAAAATGCCGCATGGACATTGATCTGAAACGCCTGCATCCACAACTCGGTCGGACATTGTTCCAGAGGCCGCCGTTCCAGGGGATTCCCCGCGTTATTCACCAGGATATCCAGACGGCCCGCCTGTGCGATCAACTGGTCCACGACGCGATTCGCCTGCACTTCGTCGGCCAGATCTCCCTGCAGCAACCAGCCCGTGCCCCCGGCTTGTGTCAGAGACTCGAATGTCTGCCGGGCTTCGGTGGCGCTGGCGTTGTAATGGATCCCGACGCTGGCCCCCGCGTTCGCGAGGGCCAGGGCCGTCGCGCGACCGATTCCGACGCCGGCCCCGGTCACCAGAGCCACGCGCCCGGTCAGGTCAAACACATTGGCACTGGGACTTGTCATAACGGATCTTTCCAGGCGACGAATGCCGCGCAGTATGCTGTCGGAAGAATCAGGTGGCAGGCGATCATCCGTGATCGATCTGCCGTCCCCTATGTCGTAAACCGGGGCGACTGTCAAGTTACCGCCGGTGAACGCGAAGGGAAAAGGCAAGCCGAAACGGCCAAAGATCACCCCGACAGCTCGCAAGGGTGTTGTCGCGCCGGCAAGCGTGCACGTTGGCCGGCCTCAAAGTGCCGATGATCCGTGCTCAACCTGATAACCACGTCACACGACGACACTCAGACCAGCGAGCCACCGGGTTTATCCCGGTGGTTTCAGCGCTGACGGGCGACAGCGGTCACAGTCGCAGATGGATCACACAAGCAGAGCGGCAATGACCGGTGGGCTGACGCCGCACCGTTCGCCGGAAGAATGCACACGATGCGCAAGCCTCTCTGGACACCCAGCGTGAACTGGTGGCCCAGCCCAACCGTGCGCCCCGCGCTCAACCGTGCGGGGCCTCGTTTTCCCCGCACGGTTGGATTTTCCCGTGGTTTTCACCAATGAATCCAACCGTGCGCGCCCCACACGCGAAATCAGCTCTGGTTTCATGACATGTCTCACAGCCCCTGGCAGGTAAAGATTCTCCAATCAGCGAGCCACCGGGTTCATCCCGGTGGTTTCAGCGCGGACGGGTGACAGCGGTCCGCCTCGCGGATCGAACACACAAGCAGAGCGGCAGCAACCGGTGGGCTGACGCCGCACCGTTCGCCAGAAGAATGTACACGACGCCTAAGCCTCTCTGAACGTCCAACGTGAACTGGTGGCCCTGCCCAACCGTGTGCCCCGCGCTCAACCGTGCGGGGCCTCGTTTTTCCCGCACGGTTGGATTTTCCCGCGGTTTTCGCCAATGAATCCAACCGTGCGCGCCGCACACTCGAAATCAGCACGGGTTCCATGACATGCATGACGGCCCCACAGGCAACGGTTCTACAATCAGCGAGCCACTGGGTTCATCCCGGTGGTTTCAGCGCTGACCGGTGACAACGGTCACCCTCGCGGATCGAACACACAAGCAGAGCGGCAATGACCGATGGGCTGACGCCGCACCGTTCGCCAAGGGTTGGCTCCCAGGAACCCGGCTTTCGCACATGCCCCGGCGGATTCAGCCGCAAGTCCACACTCGTCGATTCACACGGCATCTGACCAACTCCTGAAAGCGAC
>JAFEBR010001091.1 GCA_018242565.1 Planctomycetota bacterium
GGAAATGGTCGGTTTACGTTGGGGAGCGCTTTAGCACGTCCCGACTACGACCATTTCGCAGTCGACATTCTCCCGGTGGTGATTCGCTATGCGACGCGGCGCGGGAACCAGAGGGGGCTGTCAAACATCCGGTTCGCGGTCATCGGCGGTGGTGAATTGCTGGCTGATCGAATCCCACCGGCCTCAGTGGCTGAGATCCATTGTTATCATCCACAACCGTATTACGATCGCAGGCAGGTTGGGCGTCGTTTGATCACTCCGGAGTTTTTGCAACGGGCCCATCGCGCTCTCGTTCCGGGCGGAGTGTTGGTTGTTCAGACGGACAATCCAGGATACTGGAATTACATTCGCGAAATTGTTCCCGTGTTCTTCGATTTTGAAGAGCGGAAGGGGCCGTGGCCCGATGCCCCTCGGGGACGCACAAGGCGCGAGATAGTGGCCTTACGACAAAAGTTGCCGGTGTTTCGCGGTCAGGGACATGCCAAGCGAGATCTCAGTCTTGAGGCCGCTCTGAAGTTGGCCGAAGCACTTCCTCCGCCAACATTTGATGCCAGTCGCAAGCTCCGCAGGCTTGACGCCCTCGAGCGGGAAGCCGGACACTCACCGTAACGGATTCCGTCGGGTCAATCGCGATAGAAACGCGAACGATTCGTAGGCGACTTCGGGAGCCATATGGCTGTGCCGGCTGAGTTCGACATGGACTCCCCCCTGGTAACCGATCTCCTCCAGGGTCTGCATGACAGGGGCAAATTCGATTTCCCCGTCGCCAAATCGCAAGTGTTCATGGACGCCGCGGCACATGTCCTCAATGTGAATGTTGAAGATGCGAGGGCCCCATTTCCGCAGATACGAGGAGATGGACTCGGCCTCGACACAATGCACATGGCCAATGTCGACGGTTAATCCAAATTCGGGCGAGTTGACCCGGCCTTGCAATTCGGTGAATTGCGAGAAGCGCTCCAGAAACATCCCTGGTTCAGGTTCGAATGCCAGTTTCATCCGGTGTGCGCTGGCATAATTGGCCACTTCCTGACAGCCGTCGGCCAGGCGGGTCATCGCGGTACTCGCTTCCAACGGTTCGCGAAGCACGCCCGACCAGAATGAGACTGCTTCAGAATTCAGGTCGCAGGCGATGTTGATGGCGCGCTTCAGAAAGTCAATTCGTAATGCCCGCTCGTCCGGATTGGCGGACATCAATGTTGGTTCATGTTTGGCCCGGGGGTTGAGCAGAAATCTTGCCCCTGTTTCAACCACCGATGAGAGCCTCAACCGGTTCAGCAGCGAAGCCATGCGGGAAACTTCCTGCGCCAAGCCCCCGGCATATGGATCAAGGCAGTGGTGATCGAGCGTAATGGCAACGGATTCGTAGCCAATGTCGGCCAAGAGCTCGAATGCTTCGGGCCAGCGATGGAATGCCAGACCATTCGTGTTGTAACCCAGCTTCATGCTGAATCCTGTCGGTAAGCGA
Source organism: Planctomycetota bacterium (assembly GCA_018242565.1). Lineage (GTDB taxonomy): Bacteria > Planctomycetota > Planctomycetia > Planctomycetales > Planctomycetaceae > JACQFH01. The sequence continues at coordinate 1,469 of JAFEBR010001091.1, forward strand.
AAAGTGCCCTGGCCACGCGTGACGCGACCAGGGCACTTCGAGAAAACTGTCATCCGGGCTGATTTTCAGACCGTGTTACTCGGGCA
>JAFEBR010001092.1 GCA_018242565.1 Planctomycetota bacterium
ACCCGGAACGACCCGGGTCCCGACGAAGGGAAAGACGCTGGTCCGGATCTTAACGACCTGTAAACGCAGGCCTTTTCTGCGACAGTGCGTTTTCGGGGCGGCCCGAAATGTGGCTGCCCGGTGCCTCTGGGGCGTGGGAACAGGCGCGGGGCGAGCCCCCGGCCTGGTGAGCGGGTATGACCGGTGTAGAAATTCTGCTGGGCGTGACGGGGGGCATTGCCGCCTACAAGTCGGCTGAGCTGGCCAGCCGGCTCGTGCAGGGCGGGGCCGCCGTATCGGTCGTGATGACCCGCTCGGCCCGCAAATTCATCGGCGCGACGACCTTTGAGGCGTTGACCAATCGCCCGGTCCACTGGCAATTGTTTGCGCCGCGCGAACATTCGCTGGGCGAACATATTGGCCTGGCGCGGCGGGCCCAATTGCTGGTGGTCGCGCCGGCGAGTGCCGACTGCCTGGGGAAGTTTGCTCACGGCCTGGCGGATGACCTGCTGTCGACCTTGTACCTGGCCTTTACTGGGCCGGTGCTGGTGGCGCCGGCCATGAACAGCGATATGTGGGCCAAGCCGGCTGTTCAGCGGAATGTCACCCAATTGCGAGCCGACGGCGTGAACTTTGTCGACCCCGGTCAGGGCTGGCTCAGTTGCGGTGCCGTGGGGCCTGGGCGCATGGCGGAGCCCGACGAAATTCTCGCCCGCATACAAACGTTGGTCGCCGCACATTCGCTCGGTAAGTAGCGCAGTGATCTGGAGTCGATGGCTGTTCGGGACCGATGCCGCGCGAGATTCCGCGAATGGATTGCATGCAGGAGCGTGGCGCCGGGTGTCAACGTCGGGGGGCAACAATCCGTCGTCCATTTGCTTCCCGGCGCGAGTCGGCCATAGAATCCGCGGACTGAGAGGGTGCGTTCTCTGACCTCGGCCGTCGACGTCCTGGCGACTGCTTCGCGGCCCCAATTCTGACTGACGAAAATGCGAATCCTGATCACCGCCGGGCCCACCCGGGAATACCTCGACGACGTGCGATTTCTCTCGAATGCCAGCAGTGGCAAGATGGGATACGCGATCGCGTCGGCGGCATTGGCGGCCGGACATCAGGTCGTGCTGGTCAGTGGTCCGGTGGCGCTGGTGCCGCCAACTGGCTGTGAATATTACGCCGTGGAAACGACGGCAGAAATGCACGCGGCATGTCAGCGGTTATTTCCCGAATGTGACGGAGTCATCGGGGCAGCGGCCGTGTGTGATTATCGACCGCGCGAACGCTGGCAGGGCAAGCGCACGAAGACCGGTCAACCTGTCGTGCTGGAGTTTGTCGAAACGGAAGACATTCTGGCGGCGCTGGGCCGTGACAAAGGCCCGCGCTGGGTGTTGGGGTTTGCGCTGGAATCGCAAAACGCCCGTGCGAACGCCGTCCGCAAGCTGGCCAGCAAACACTGCGATGCGATTGTGTTGAATTCGCCCCAGGCGATCGGATCCGAATCGAACCGGGTCGAAGTGATCGATTCGCGTGGGGAAACGGCCGCGGTCTGGGAAACGTCGAAGCCCGAGATCGCCCGGCTACTCATCGACTGGATCGGCCAGCAGTTTCGCTGAGTGATGTCGCCGAGCCGAAGCTGATTGCCCGTGTGCCAGGGGGGCGGTAGAGTACGGAACGATCGTTCCGCGTTGAGCGAAACCCCTTTGTCCACGTAGTTCCCGGGAGCTCCGATATGATCCGTCCGGTCGCGATTGGCACTGTGTCGTTACTGAGTCTCTGGCTGGCCGCGGCACCCGATCCGGTCAGTCCGGATCCCCGATCGCCGCGTCCGATCGAGGCGGTCGATTCAGTGTTCATCGAAGAGCTCACCTGGATGGAAATTCGGGATGCAATGCAGGCGGGGAAAACGACGGTGATCATTCCGACGGGAGGCGTCGAACAGAATGGTCCGTACCTGGCCACCGGCAAGCACAATTACATTCTGCGGGCGACGACCGAAGCGATTGCCCGCAGGCTGGGGAATGCACTCGTGGCGCCCATCGTCGGCTTTGTGCCCGAGGGGGACATTGAACCGGCCAGCCTGCACATGAAATATCCCGGTACGATCAGCCTGACCGAAGAGACGTACCGACGGCTGCTCATCGACATTTGTGCCAGTTTCCGGGCGCACGGGTTTACGAACATCGTGCTGATCGGCGACAGTGGGGGCAATCAGGAAGGGATGAAAAACGTCGCCGCGGAACTGAACGCCCGATGGGCCGACGGCAAGTCACGCGTGCATTTCATTCCCGAATATTACGATTACCCGGTAGTCGAAAAATGGCTGGCGACCCAAGGCATTCAGCAGACACCGGAAGGCTATCACGATGATTTCGCCATCACGGCTCAGATGATGGTGGTCGATCCCACGACGGTCCGCATGAAGCAGCGACTCGCGGCGGGCAAGTTTCGCATCAACGGTGTCGATCTCGCTCCCGCCGAGAAGACGATCGCCTGGGGGAAGAAAATCGTCGAGTACCGTACCGAGAAGACGGTCACGGCGATTCGCGCGGCGATCGACAAACGCTGACAGCCCGCTGTTCGCGAGAGGAGAAAGTCGAGCCCTTGGGCCGCGTTTCTGTTGCCGGTCTGTGATCGGCAGGCAGACCCAATTGGCATAACTGACGATCGAGGTTCCTTTGACCGCGGCGAATCGAGATTGCCTCTGACATCGCCTGCAATCCGTTTCGGTTCTTTGGGCGTCACCACTCGGGAATTACGTTTAGTGTTCCGTCGCCGATCATGCCCGAATCGTACGGAATGTCGCCGAGACCCGTCAAGAAATCGAAAACGGACTCCGGCTACCAGGCCACTTGCATAGCCCGACAGCGCTGCGGTCCGTGCGTTGGGGCGACTTGCACAATGCTGCAAAAAGTGTCTCCCGGTCGGACGAGAGCATGGGAAGTTCGGCGGGCCGAACTCGTGTCGCATTCCCTGTTTGCCCCGCCGACGGTCGAAATCAATTTGCGAACCAATACGAATAGAAACTCGCCTGTTGCAGCGTGAACCGCAATGCCACGCGTTGGCCGACGATGCCATCCAGGTTGCCCGTTGCCCATTCAATCTGACCGCGCGGCTGTTCGCCGGTCAGTGCCTTTGACGTCGCGATCACACGGCCGGCGACGTCCAGGACTGCGACGCGCAACTCCCCTTTGAGGGCAGCCACATTCACGAACAGATTGCCTGCGGGCAATGCAAATGGTCTGGTGACCAACTCACCGGGTTCGCCGCCGGCGTCGAGCGACAAGAAACCATCGCGGCGTAACACGGCCAGGCAGACGGCGCCTGTGTCGCGGTCGCGACCAGGCACGGGAATCGCACGGCCGTCCGGATAGGTTCCCTCGTAGTCGAAAGTGCTGCGGTATTTGAGGCCGGTGTAGTAGAACCACAATTCGTCGTCGCGCACGACAGGCGCGGAAGGGCTGATAATCTGCGTGAGGTCATAGGCTCCCGAGGCGGTGCGCGACGGGCCGATGAAGGTCTGGCGGTCGCCCAGCCTCTGCCAGTTCTTCAGATCGCGGCTGGCCGCGAGTTGAATCACCTGAAAGCCGTCGGTGTTGGGGTAGTTGGGTACTTTGCCGGTTGCATGAAACATCGCGGGCAATCCCAAGTACAGCCCCTCGTACCAGAAGACACCCATGTTGTAGACATCGACGTTGTACGCCTCGGGGTTGTGGTAGCGCATGGGTTCGAGCATCGGGTCGGCCAGGCGGGCCTCGATTTGTTGCCGTCCCAGCTTCTGATCGCGATCGTCGGCGTGGAAGACCAGGCCCAGGTCGTTCCACTTGTGAAAATCCCGGCTGGTGGCCAAAGCGACGGCGCGACCGTGCGGTCCGCCGCGTTTGACGGTGTGAATGAACACTCCTGCCTCGGGGCTGTAGCTGAAGTTTCCTTCGTCGGAACTCGTGATCGCCGGCAGGTCGAGCTTCTGCCAGTGCAACCCGTCGGCCGAGACCGCGAAGCCCTCGTTCAGGAGCGGCGCTTTGAATCGCCGCGCGGGGTCGGAGTCGTTGACATCGATTACGGCCATGTCGATCCGCCGGTCGGGCACGACGGACGGTTGCCAGTTCAATCCGTCGGCACTTTCCCAGAGAGTCTGGTCGATGCCGAGCACATACAGCAGATAACGCCGGCGCGTTTCATCCCAGAGGGGGGCGGTTCGGGTTTGGAGTGTGCGTTTGGGATCGGGGCTGCGAATGACCGCGCCCCGTTTTTCGGGCGTGTGGAAGGTTTGACGCAGATCCTTTTGCCGGGCAATACCGTCGTCGTCGAGAAACAATTGTCGTCGCCCGGCGATGACTTCGAACTGGCGATCTGACGTGTGGCGCTCGGCGTCATCAGCGCTCAAGCTCAACGGGCAGAGCAGACTGAGCGCCCCGACGGCACCAACGACGCTTATGAGAAGTCGAATGTTGAGGCCGGTCATTTCTCTCGTTCCGGGGCGGAAATAGCTGGGACGATCTGACGA
>JAFEBR010001093.1 GCA_018242565.1 Planctomycetota bacterium
AGCGACATTTATCGTCGAGCAGACGTTAGATATCACCCAGCCGCAATCGAATCCGAGTTTTCAGGGCTGGCAGGATACCCCAGCGTTCAACGGCGGATTCAGCGTCACCATGGGTGCGGGAGACACTTTCGATTACAGAATTCAGTTTCTCCCAGGACAATCACTCACCGTCACGAACCTGTCATTTCTGTGGGCGTATTCGTATTCATCTGGCCCACCTACCGATGTAAACGGAACGGGCCAAATCTCGTTGTTAGATGCCAACGGGATCGCATTTTTGACTTCCGATTTGAAAACAGATGACGAAGGCGAGGCTCATTTCGGCCAGAATTTTTTTAGCAGCGACTTCTCCGGCGGGATTCCTGCTACGGTGACGTTCTACGGAGTGGAGTACGTGGGAACAATTAATTCCTACGCAAATCCTTTGGTCACGACGAGACCGTATGATGAGCCGGCGTTTTACTTTGGTGCCGATTCGACAATCATCAACTCGGTCGTGCCCGAACCCTCGAGCTTCGTTTTGATGAGCTTCGCCGGACTCGGCATGGCACTTGTTGCATTTCGCCGACGATGAGTCGATGAGCCCCTAACGATTTAGCCGAAGCCACTCGTCACTGAGTGGCTTTTTTGATCCGGACATGCCAGTGATGGCTACACAGCATTCTGACCGGAAGTGTCAAAAGCCAATCTGCGACGGAGTTAATCGGCAGCAGTGCATAGGCTCTGCCGTACCGATTGGCGATGCTTGAGTTCAGTTGGCACGTGCAACCGGAGTCGGCGATGGCTCGTCATTCGCGTGAGGGAGTTTACTCCAATGGTGAAAGCGCACGCGTTTGCGTGATGACCCGGGTTGTCCGACCGGTCTTGTTATTTGGACCAATTCAACTCCGACAGTAATTGGGGAATTCACAGCTTCCCCGCCCCAACCGCTCACTGCAAACCAGGGAGATCCTCCGCGCCCCGACTCCCTCACCCGTCCACCACACCAACACAATCGGCGGAACTTTCCCACGTGAACGACGACGACTCCGCCGAGGCTACGGTCGCTCTGCACGATCCGCTGGCCACGGCGACAGCAATCAGGAACAGGCTGCGATTCCATTCATCATCGAGAAGCCCCCACCCGCTCGCCGACATCCCGCCAGAGGCTCACTGAACCTTTACGGGTGGCCGATTATCCCAGCAATCACTTCCCCGAAAAAGTTGGACCGCACCTTGGCGTCACATCGCCAAGGATCGTTGGCCTGGTACGACGCCCCAATCTCCGCAGGGCCTCTGAAAGCCGCGAACAATAAAATCCAGTTCATCGAGCGACAATCCTTCGGCTTCGGTCATTGGGCGATTCAAGATTTGCAGTTGCACACCGACGTCAGTAAAAACGACATCAACCCAACTTTGGCGGTAAGCGGCGATCAGATTCGATCTCCTGCAACTGACCCGATCAACGTTGCCAGCCGGCAGAGCCGGTCTACCGATCGGGAGCTTGCGCGACCTGGGCAGCAATGTCCCCAGAATCCTCGGCATGCAGGCCTCTAAATAGAAATACGTCATCGAGACCGTCCGCAACGGACATTAACATCAATCTGCCCTCCTTCCCGGCAATTTCCTCGACTGGATTTTTTGATTCCATGTCCATCAATGCACCTCGACATGTGATCTGCGTGCCTGGTGGATGGCGCTCTTTCGACGAAGTATCGACGACGGTCGCTGTATTCGGCGGTTCCGGTTTTGAGCTCGATCGCGAGTATTCATCACTCCATCCCGATCCCCGGATGGTCCCTTCGTTTCGGGCGGCGTTCGACCGCGTTCACCCAACCATGCATGAACGCGATTGGGAGGCAATCAGAAATCACAGCTCAGTGGCGTATGTTCTCTCACCACCGATTCTCTCAGAGGAAGCCGTGGCGATTTCGGCGCAGACGCTGCAGCTGACGGGCGCGCTGTTGAAAAATGGCGGAGTGGCTGCCAAAGCAGAAAGCAGTGGCATTGCACACGGTCGTGAACACTGGCTCGAACTGGCCACCCGATGCTTGCAGTCCAGCACCGGCCACGCTCAGAGAGCGGCCCTCTATTACGCCTTAGTACGGCGGCCAATTCTCGATGACAAGACCGGGTCCGTTTATTCCTGTGGAATGCACCTGCTGGGAAAACCGGACATCGAAATGGAATCAACTCGCGACGAACTCGTCGCGGTCCAATGGATCGATCTCCTTGGACTGTACCTGATTGCCGATCAACCGCAACGGCTACTGACGGACGGGGACGGATTCCGACTTCACGACTCCGGGCCGCGTCGCATCATCCGGTTGCTGCCGTGCACGCGGTATGAAAAGGATGAATTTTTCTTCAATCCGTACGGGATGATTCGGCTGGAGCCACAGCCATAGAGGGAGGGAACCTGGGCGGGCTCGTTGATCGGATCTCGCTGTCCTGCACGCTCTCAAGATTGCGCTCGCAGATGTCGATTCCGGTTCGCCTGCCAAATCTCTCCAATTGATACGTCCCAAGCAGAC
>JAFEBR010001094.1 GCA_018242565.1 Planctomycetota bacterium
AGGCTCCGGAATTCTCGTTCCAGATCGTCGATGGTGGAGACGTACGTGCGCGGACCCCCGCCGTATTTCGCTATGGGGCCCGCCTCGAATTGAAGCGCACGGCCGAACTGGACGAGTCGCTGCAGGTCAAAGTGCAATTCAAAGCCGTCGCCCACGCGAAGGCCACCCGCGCCGCTTAACCCGCGGTCGGAATTCGGATCACTATCACCAGGCCCCCGCCGGATTATGCCGGGGGCCGCGCTGGCGGTGCATTCCGCAATCGCAGACGCTGCCTGTGCCGGAACATCCGAAGTTGTGACCGGCTGACCGACTTTGCTACACTCGCGGCCATGAACGAGACAATGAACTCCCAGGAGATGGATTAGATGGCGGCCTTGTCGCAGGCGGATCTGGCAAACCTTAATGCCACGATGGAAAGCCGCACGCCGCACGAACTGCTGACCTGGGCGAAGGCCACTTTTGGTTCGCGGGTTGCGGTCTTGTCGGCCTTACAGCAGGCGGGGTGCACCGTCTGTCACATGGTCTCCACGGCCAAAGTCGGGCTCGACGTGATTTTCGTCGACACGGGAGTGCTGTTTCAGGAGACTCTCGCCACGCGCGACAAGGTCGCGTCGCAATATGGCCTGAACGTGATCACCCTGGGTCCCGACATGTCGATGGAAGAGCAGACCGAAAAATTCGGTGTGCTGTATCTGACGCCTGACGGGCAAACCAAATGTTGTGAAATGCGGAAGTCGGCTCCGCTGCAGAAGATTAAGGGGCGGTACGATGCACTCATCGGCAGCCTGCGCCGAGGCGATGGCGAGCGCCGCAGCAAAGTGCCGATTCTGGCGGTCGATCCCAAACTCAACTGCCTGCGAGTCAACATTCTCGCCACCTTCACCGATCAGCAATTGGCCGACTACATCCGCGAACATCGCGTGATCACTAACCCGCTGCACAAGCAGGGTTACGCGACGATCGGCTGTAATCGCTGCACAACCCCGGTGCTGCCCGACGAGCCCAAACGGGCCGGACGCTGGCGCCATCTGGGCCCCTGGGCCATGTACTGCGGCATCAACCCCACCGACCTGGACCGAGGGACCGAGGCGGCGATCGATCTACCGAAAGAACTGATCGACCGCATCCTCGGCCGCAAAGTCGATTACGCAATCTGAATCATGTCCTTCACCGCCGAACTCGAATTCGCCATTGAAACCGTACGTTCCGCAGTCCGTATCTGCCGGGAGGTACAAGGCGAAATCGCGCCCGGTCGCTGGGACAAAGAAGACCGCACGCCAGTGACTGTCGCCGATCTGGCCGTGCAGGCCGTCGTCAGTGCCGCGCTGGCAGAGGGGTTCCCCCAGGACCCACTGATGGGGGAAGAAGGCAGCAGCGAACTCCGTGAACCCGCTTGGGCCGACTTGCTGGCGAAGGTCACCGACCATGTGCATCTGGTCCGTTCCGAACGTCCAGAATCAGGGCGAATTCTCGACTGGATTGAGCGCGGCCAACAGTCCATCGACCCGGATCGACGTTATTGGGTGCTGGATCCCGTCGATGGGACCAAGGGCTTTCTGCGTAAAGAACAGTATGCCATCGCCCTGGCGTTGATCGAACGGGGGCGTGTCTTGCTGGGGGTGCTCGCCTGCCCCAATCTGCCCGCGGTCATCGGTCCGTCGGCCAGTCCAGTCGCCGCGACGTTCGGCCAAATCTACGCGGCGGCGGCCGGTCGTGGTGCCGAGCGCCTTGATCTTGGGCCCAGAGATACCATCGTTCGCCGAAATCCGATGCACGTTGCCCGGACCGAGGATCCAGCATTAGCCCGCTGGTGTGAGCGAGTCGAATCGAGTGACCGCAACCACGACCTCACATCGCAGGTCGTGGAAAAAGTCGGAATCCGTTCGGCTCCGGATCGGCTCGATAGTCAGGCCAAATATGCGGTCGTCGCCCGTGGCGAAGCATCACTGTACCTGCGGCACAGCCTGAATAAGGAATATCGCGAGAAGGTCTGGGATCATGCGGCCGGAGTCGTGATCACTGAAGAAGCCGGTGGCAAGGTGACGGACGTGTTCGGGCAACCCCTCGATTTCCGCCAGGGGCGCACGCTGCTGAACAACCACGGGATCGTGGCCACAAACGGCGCGCTGCATGATCGGGTTCTCGCCGCGGTTGCAGACGTGCTCGGACACCGGTCCTGACGCAAAGGCCCAGGCCGACCGCACCTTCCGAATGGAGCGGTTTCTAACCTTGCGACAGGACGGCCGCCTGGTTGTCAGTCCCACGGGGCCAACAGTCCGAGGATCCAATGGACTCCGCCAGCGGGTCGCTGTTCTCGGTCTGAATCGGCCCGGAACGACCCGGAATCAGCCTCGATGAGGCCCATTTCGATCATTCGATATGTCGCCGGGCATATCGACCTGGGCTGCTGATGATCGCGCCCACGGTTCATTTGTTCATGGCCACTGCGCCTGGAGTCGAGCCCTCGGAACGATCGCGGGGACTTCTCTGTTTGCGGTGGAACCGGCAGGCAGTATCATAAATCCCGGTAGTTTCTGTTTAAAATTGGCTTTTGAGGGAGTTTTTTGTGAGTTCAGTGACCCCATCGGAATCGAATCCTGTTCCTGCCACCCCGGCCGCAGCCCCCGCGACTCCCCCGGTGGCACAGCCAGCCACGATCACCTACGAGCAGTTTGCCCAACTCGATCTGAGAATCGCCGACGTCCTTGAAGCGCGCGAGCATCCCAACGCCAACAAACTGTTGTTGTTGAAAGTGAAAGTGGGAGCGGTGGAAAAGCAGATCGTGGCGGGCATCAAGGCGCATTACCCCCCTGCGAGCCTCGTCGGGAAACAGATCGTGATTGTGAACAATCTGGAACCCGCCATGCTGCGTGGCGAAGAGAGCAATGGCATGCTGCTCGCCGCCTCAGACAGTGAAAAGGTAGTCCTGCTTCAGCCAGAGCAACCGATCTCGTCAGGAGCCAAAGTAAAGTAAAAATAGTGAATTTCCTGGCACGCTGATTGCAATTTCAATTGTCACGAAGGCTGAAATGGCAGCCAAATGGCAAGAAATTGCAAGATTGAACGCCTCAAAATGCTACACGCGTTCAATTTTGCAACACCCGCGAATCAGTCGGAGCCATTCCGGCTGCCAGGTCATGGCGTAAGACGAGTCTAGAGTGTGGTTGGCTGACTGATTTTTGGTCCTATCTCTGCACATGAGCGAGATTGTTGTCCACCGGGAGCGTGTTGAAGATGATTCCTATGAAATCCGCTTGGTTCGGGCTGCCCGTCCTGCTGGTAGCTGGTCTCTTGGCCGGTTGGCCCATCGACGTCTGCCTTGCTGCGGGTCCGAAGCAGGCTGCCAAAGAGAAGGCGGCCACCAGACCCGCGACACGGGCGAAAGCCAGCAAGCCCGACAGCGATACCGCTGACGCGACGGCCTCTGAAACCGAAGATGACGCCGAGGCCGCGAAGTCCCCGTTCAAACTGCCGGAAAAGGTGTTTTCGACAGGTTACAACGGCTCTTATGTCGAACTGATTTCGTTCATCAACGCGCAGATTCGTCAGGTATGGAGCGATAACGAAGTTCGGCCGGCCGAACCGGCGGAAGACGCCGAATTCATCCGCCGCGTGCACCTGGATATTGTCGGTCACATTCCGGACTTCGATACGGTTCAGAAGTTCCTGGCCGACAAGGACAAAGCCAAGCGGGCCAAGCTGATCGACAAATTGCTGGATGAAGACGAAGGGTATGTCCGGAACTTCGTCACCATCTGGGCGAACAATCTGATCGGTCGTCGCCCCCCGCAACAGAACACCGGAATTCAACGCGACGCTCTCGAGAAGTTTCTGCGAGAATCGTTCGGGCGGAACCGGGGCTGGAATGAGATCGTTTCCGACCTGTTGACCGCCGAGGGAGACTGCCGCGAAAAAGGAGCCGCCAACTTTCTGCTGTCGCACATGAACGACGGCGCCGTGCCGGCGACTGCGATTTCGGCCCGGCTGTTTCTGGGTGTCCAGGTCCAATGCACGCAGTGCCACAACCATCCCTTCAACGAATGGAAGCAGAACGCGTTCTGGGAATTCAACAGCTTCTTCAAACAGGATCGCGCTGAACCGATTCGGGAATACAACGAGCGCACCGGACGGATGGATGTCGTGGGAACGCGACTGCTGCATTCCGATTTCGGCGGC
>JAFEBR010001095.1 GCA_018242565.1 Planctomycetota bacterium
GACCAAGAATTACCAGCAGGCCGCGGCGGCTCTGTACGCCGTGCTTTCGGCCGGTCCCGGCTGGGATTGGACCACCCTCAGCAGCATGTACGCTTCGACGGCGGTCTACAGCGAACAACTGCGGGCACTGGAACAGTATGTGAAAGAAAATCCCCAGGCGGCCGACGCGCGGTTCGTGCTGGCGTACCAGTACCTGACGTGCAGCCACCCAGACGCCGCCCGCAAGCAGTACGAAGAAATCCTGAAGCTGCAGCCGGCCGATCAACTCTCGGCACAGTTGCTGCAACTCGTGGGAGGCGACCCCGCCGCCGCCGACGGACAAGCCGCAGCGCCTCCGGCCGCCGAGCAGCCGGACCAGCCCGAACAACCCCCCGCGGCGGATCCCGCCGACGCCGCTCCGCCGGCCGAGATTGATGCCGCGAAGATCGTTGGTGCCTGGAACGCCGTGCGCAAGGACGGAGCGAAATTCTCGCTGACTCTCACCGACGACGCGAAATTCATCTGGGCGTTTGAACCGGCCAAGGGAGGCAAGCGGCAGGAATTCGATGGTAAGTACTCTGTCGATGGCGCGATTCTGGTCATGGAACGAGCCGACGGGGCCCAGATGCCCGGCCTCGTGACGTTGTCCGAGACCGGCTTCAACTTCAAGCTCTATGGCGGTCCGCCGGACGATCCGGGACTCGACTTCCAGAAATAGAATCGGATCCGGTTCGAACATTTTGAACCGCAGGCCTGCGAGACCGGGGCGACACGTGTCGCCCCGATCTCTTTTTTGGGCCCACGCCGTGACGGCCCATCCGCTTTTATAGATCCCCCGCGCCGTGCGCGACGGAAGGCCCACGCGCGTCGCTCCTTCGAGCTCTGCGGTTTCCGTTGGCAAGTTGCTGCACCCGTTAATCCCCGCTCGCCGCGCCGACGAGCGAGCAGGGCGTTGCCGAGCGGACCGTGAAGAGCACCTCCACGTTCCGCGGCAGCCCGTAGACACGCGGGGATCTGCTCCAGCGGCAGCGGGCGATACAGGTCAACGGTCAGGTAGTTATCGTCGGCATTGTTTGGCAGGATTGGAAGCCTGTGATCTGCAAGTTCGTCAGGCGTAGAACTGCGACCGGCGGCAGACGGGCTGGCTGGCTTTCCGGTTGCGCCCGATCGTATGATTCGCGATCGATGGATGCAAAAGAGTATTGAACCTTCGGGCGGACAAATCGCAGATGAGCGGTCAGTTGTTGCGTTTCGTCAGGTTCTTTCACCCCGGTGGCGAACGCGAAGCCCCCGCTGTCGGACAAATCCGGCGTTGGGCACTCAAAGCTGGCCAGCATGGAAGAACGTTCGCCGTGACCAGGGGGCGTTACCTGCCATCGTTGTCGAGCACCCCTGAAACCGCCGAATTGCATTTCTGGTGTGAATGGGAGGGCCCCGCTGAATCCGTCAGTCGCTTTTCAGAATCAACAGTGACATCGTTTCCCAAAGGAGTGAGCCGCCCCCGACTGGTCGGACGGACCCCCGCGAATCTTCAAGACTTACACAATACGGACCCATGCGTCTTTGGTGACTGCTTCCGGTATTGCAACTGTCGACAGGGGAGTTATGCGGAATTGCAGGAACTCGGGCCCGGTTCAATCATTCTGTTTGGCTCACCCCGCTCCGGGCAGTTCGTTCTGGATACCGTATTCGTTGTCGCGCGCGCTGTTCGATACCAGCGTGGACGATCTCAGGACCTGGTGGTCCCCGCCTGGTACCGCATGCTGGCTCTGGATCCCGGATGCTGCGATCCGAAGAACCCGGAGGAATCGTATTGCTACTACGAAGGGGCGACTTTTGAAAAGCCTGTGGCAGGTATGTTCAGTTTCTTTCCCTGCCTGCCAGGCGAACGCTCGCTGTGTGCACGAGGATTCGAACGTCCCACCGTCGGCGGTGTCGCTTTGTATGAGCGACTCGGTGGGAAAAACTCGGGCGGAGCGTTTTGTACGGTGATTTCAGGGCTGTCCGAGGCGGCTGCACTCTGGCAGACCGTCGCGGTCCAGGTCCTCAATCAACAGCTCTGCCTGGGCATCACTGCCGAGGTGCCAGCAGTGCTGCCTGAGTAATTGCGGTTTTTTCGGCATTGAGAACCACGCGTCAGGAACATGATTTATGCCTCGCTTCTTCGTGGCCGTTGATCTGCCGCAGGATGTGCGTATGGCACTCGCCAGAGTGCAACCGGTGGAGTTGCGGGGTGTCAAAGTGGTATCCCCCGAGCAGTTGCATATCACTCTGCATTTTCTGGGGGACATGCCGCGTGACGCCGTGGTCGCGGCTCTGGCGGGCGTCCGCTGTGAGCCATTTGAGTTGCAGATCTGCGGGGTCGGACGATTTCCGGGGCGGGATGGCGGGGCCGTGCTGTGGGGCGGGCTGGAGGCTTCGCCGGAGTTGCAATCGCTGCACGCGCGGGTGGGCGTGGCTCTCGCGGGCACCGGTTTTCGGCCGGAAAGCCGCCCCTACTCGCCGCATGTCACGCTGGCACGCTGTCGGCCGGGCTACGATCGTTCGGGAGTGCAGGAATTCCTCGACCGCCAGGCTGGGTTCAGCATGCCACCCTTCGACGTGCGCGAGTTCGTCCTCTACTCCAGCGTGCTGGGAAAAGCCGGACCGGTCTACACCCGCGAATGGGTCGGAGGCTGACGCGGTTGGTGACAAGACAGAGGAAGGAACCACGAAATACACGAATGACACGAAAAGAAAAAGAAAAAGGGGAGAAGGCCAAGGCGACTTGTTTCTGTTTTGCAACGGTCTCTGGCCGTTGTCATCTTTGCCACCCGACCACAGCTCTTTTTTCGTGTATTTCGAGTATTTCGTGGTTCCTTCTTGTCCTGCAGTTCTGCCTTCCGACTGCTGCAGATGACCCGATTTGTTGACCCTGTCTGGACCGAAAGTTCAGTTCACGGTCTCCGCCATCAACTCACGGTGTCGCAACGTTCACCACCAGATTGTCATCGACGTTTTTTTGGGTGGCTTTTCCGGTGTTACGGCTTTGACTCTGTTTGGCCGACGCGGTTGATAAGCTGACAGGTGGAAGGAACCACGAAATACACGAATGACACGAAAAGAAAAAGAAAAAGCGGAAAAGGCC
>JAFEBR010001096.1 GCA_018242565.1 Planctomycetota bacterium
CATGGCAACGTCATTGCGGCCGTGAATCCCGAGGGTTTCCCGCGCATCATGCTGGCCGGGCACTGTGACCAGATCGGCCTGATGGTCAAACACATCGACGATCGAGGCTATCTGTGGGTGGATTCGATCGGTGGCTGGGATATCCAGATGCTGATCGGCCAGCACATGGTCGTCTGGGGTAAAAACGGCGCGATTCCAGGCGTCATTGCCCGCAAACCCATTCATCTGCTGTCGCAGGATGAACGGAAAAAAGTCCCCGAACTGAAAGACCTGTGGATCGACATCGGCGTCAAGAATCGTGAGGAAGCACGCCAGATCGTCGCGGTTGGCGACCCGGTGACCTTTGAGTTAGGGCTGCGAAAGCTGCGCAATGACCTGGCCGCCGGGCCCGGGATGGATAACAAAGTCGGCGCCTGGGTCGTCATGCAGGCCCTGCAGATCGTGTCCGATTTGGCGCCTCAGGCGGCGGTGTTTGCCGTCTCAACCGTCCAGGAAGAAATCGGCCTGCGCGGCGCGCAGACCAGTGCCTTCTCGGTGGACCCGGCCATTGGCCTGGCTGTCGATGTCACGCATGCGACCGATTGTCCCACGGTCGATGCCAAGCAGTACGGTGACGTGAATCTGGGAGCCGGACCGGTGTTGTATCGCGGTCCCAATATCAACCCGGTCGTACATTCCCGGCTCGTGCAGCTGGCCGCCGATAAGGACATTCCCGTCCAGGTCGGGGGGCTCTCGCGTGCCGCCGGCAACGATGCCAATGTGATGCAGATCACTCGTGGCGGTCTGGCGACCGGCATCGTGGCCATTCCCAACCGCTACATGCATAGTCCGGTCGAAGTCGTTTCGCTGAACGACCTGGAAAATGCGGCCCGGTTGATTGCCGAGTTCTGCGCCACGGTCAATCCCGACAGCGATTTCACTCCCTGATCGATCGCCACTGACTCACGAGTCAGTCGGTTCAGGATTTTGACGAGATTGTTGGCCGTGAGTGCAGGGAAACTTGCACGACCGCCATGCGCGAGTTACTGTCAGCGACCTGCTTTGTCTGTCTGTAGCTCGGCCCGGCGATTCGGCGAAAGGTTTACCAGAATGCCCTACGCGGCCCACTGTTCACAAACCGAAAATACCTCCCGCGCGATCGCGGAGGTTGCCGGTTCGGTCGCCGCACAACTGGGAGGAACCGAGCCCGATCTGTCGTTCCTGTTCGCCACTCGCGATCACATAGCCAACTGTCAGACTCTGGCCCAGCAGGCCGCGGCGATTACGGGCAGCAAGGTTCTGCTGGGTTGCACGGGCGAGTCGATCGCCACCGGCGGAGTAGAAATTGAATCGGGATCGGCACTCTCGATGTGGAGTGCCGTGTTGCCGGGCGCCGAACTGGAACCCTTCCATGTGACATTTGAACAGACGCCCGATGGACCGATCTGCTCCGGATTTCCGGAATCGACGGGCGACAGCGCGGCGGCCCGGGCGGTGTTCCTGCTGGCCGACCCCTTCTCGTGTGCGATTGACGCCTTGCTCGACCGGTTTGCCGATGAATGGCCCGGCTTTCCCGTGATGGGAGGCATGGCCAGTGGGGCCTCGGCACCCAGTGAAAACCGTCTGTTTTACCAGAACAGCGATTTGGAGCAGGGGGCCGTCGGGGTCATCATTCGCAAGGGGCCGCAGATTCAGTCGGTTGTGTCGCAGGGTTGTCGCCCCATCGGTTTGACCTTTATTGTGACCAAAGTTCAAGACAATGTCGTGCTCGAATTGGGGGGCAAAACGGCGTTGTCCCGGTTGGAGCAAACCTATGCCGGCCTCTCGGAGGACGACCGCCATCTGATTCGCAAGGGGTTGCACCTGGGGGTCGTCATGGACGAGCACAAACCCGTGTTCACCCGCGGCGATTTTCTGATTTCCAACGTGCTGGGGGCTGACCGCGAATCAGGGGCCATCGCCATTGGCAATTATGTGCGGGTGGGCCAGACCGTGCAGTTTCATGTTCGCGATTCCGAGACCGCCGATGAAGATTTGCGGCACCTGTTGACCGTCTGCCGCGATAAGAAATCGCAGCGTCCGGGTGGCGCTTTGCTCTTCAGTTGCAACGGACGGGGCACGCGTCTGTTTTCACAGCCCAATCACGATGCCGGGGTCATTCAGGAATTGTGCGGACCCCTGCCTCTCGCGGGGTTCTTCGCACAAGGGGAACTCGGACCGGTCGGGGGGCGGAATTACATCCACGGTTTCACGGCCAGCGTGGCACTGTTCGATTGACCGGCATCGGGTTGAACTGGGTGGCCACCGCCTGAGCGGTCTCACCAGACATGGCGCTGGACGAATTCGACCGCGTCGCCAAACAGTACGTAGCCCAGGCTTTTCTGGCCGCACTCGATTTTCGAGATCGCTTCGGCGCCAATCCGGCAGTGCCGAATCTCATCGCGATCGACCGCCACATGCACCAGCACCACAGATCCCTGGTCTGGTGAGGTGTTGGCCCGCGTGCCCACTTCTGCCACTTCGCCATGGCACGTGTCTTCTGGGGTGGTGGCCAGCACAAACTCGGTTTTCAATCGTCCGTCGGGGACTTGTGCCTGCGCGGCAACGAGGTGTCCCATCCGCTGTTCCGGCACGGCAACTTCCAGACGCCACTCGGCGTCCTCGTCCATCACTTCCACGAGTAGATCGCCACGTCGTACCGGCCGATGCAGCAGGGACTGTTCAACCTGAAAACTGGCGACGGTTCCTGTGATCGGCGCACGGATCGTCAGTTGTTCCAACTGATGTTCCAGGGCCTCGGTCCGTTCGGTGGCGTCATTCAGTTCGACACGGGTTTGGGCCAGGCGTCCACGCAGTCGAACCAATTCGTCAGGCGCCATCGCACGGCGGTTCGTTTCGCCGATTTCCGCCTTCAGTGTTTCGAGTTGTTGCCGTTTCTCTGCGGCGCGATTCCGTGAGGCCAGCAACTGCGACTGCAGTTCGTCATTATGCAGGCGGGCCAGCACCTGGCCCGTTTCGACTCTCTGCCCACCAGTCACAAGAACCTCGGTGACGACTCCATCCCACGGCGCAAATACAGAACTCTGCACAGCCGGCATCAGTTTGCCCCGCGCTTCGATGCGATAGGTTGCCGGTACGCTGGCGCAAATCACGCCAGCCAGCAGCAGTGTGATTCCCGCCGCCGCCAGTTTCAGCAGCGGGCGACCAGCCAGATGTCCCCAGGCCGCGCCCAGCGCCTGGCGCACGGGCAGCAGAAACACCCGTTGATGAGTCTGGGCGTTGTGCAGCGCGGCTCCCGCATGGACTGCGTATCGGTACAACCGGTCGATGGTGGTCGGTGCCAACCAGGCTTCCGTGAATTGTTCCAGGATCAGCGCGGCGAACGCCGCGTTTGGGGCCGCAGCAGGATGTTCCTCGGTGTCACGCTCAGCCGCCGGGGCTCGCAACGGCACGACGCGAACGAGTCGTGCTCCCCCCAACTGCAGGTGTTCGCTGATCTGGTGCTCGATCGCGGCGGGCGTTCCCGGAAGATCGGTTCCCGTGCCGATTTCTCGATTGGCCTGAATGGCCAGGTTTCCCAATTCGGCCAGACTGCGCACGAGGTTCGAAGAGTGGTTGACCTGTTCCTGTCCACTGACGGCCAGCACCCGGGTTCGGGCTCCGTGCTGGATGACCAGACTCAAGCGATCGCAATTCAACAGGCGGCGACCGTCATTGGCGATCCGCAGGGCGACCAGTTGGCGATCGAGTGAACTGTGAATCTGGGCCGTCGTCTGATCGAATCGATCCCAGAACTGGCTGAGCATCGTCATCGAATACGATTCTTCGCGCCAATTCAGAAAATACGCCGTGCTGCTGCACACTTCATCCAGGAAACTCTCGACATCGATCCAATCGACGGGTGAAAGATCCTGTGCCAGAAAGATCTGCAGCACGCCGACGCAGCGCTTGCGGGTCGAGACCGGGGCGAACAGCACCGCGGCCCCTGGTTCTCCCTCGCGCCCCGTCGGTGCTTCCGACTGGCGAGTGATCTTGCCCGAGGTGGCCGTGTCGAGCAGATGGCGGATATTCGCCCGGCTGAGTGCCGGGTCCCGGGTGACGCCTGTCTCGGCCAGATTCTGTTCGCCCACGAGCGCAAAGGCCCCCTGTTGCGACAGTCCCCACAAGGCCACAGAGCGGGCCGACAAGGCCGGCCGGATCCGGTCGAGCAGTCCTTTCACAAACATCTCGGCCGAAATGTTGGAATTCGCCAGCCGGGCAATTTCCGCGGCGACCGTGGCCAGGCGGTCGGGGGCAGTCTCTGGCAGCAGGGTCGAATTCATAATCGGAGAGTTCCAGGCGTCCGTGCGGAACAGAAGGCATGACGGTTTCCGCGGGAAATGTGCCGGAAACGGGCGGTAGTGTCAATCCGGACTCTGGCACCACGCTCCGGTCGACGGTTCCCAGAGTGCTGCGCTGCTGGAGCGGGCGTTGTCCGCGGTATCTGGGCCTGGTCCCAGTTTTTCGGTTGACCGACGCGGGCGCGCCCGTTACGAATGGGCACATGAATGACCTCGTCTTAGGCAGCCTGTCGTGTTTGGCCGCATACCTCGTGGGGGCGACTCCGTTTGGTTACCTCACCGGGCGGATCGTTGGCAAACTGGACATTCGCCAGCATGGCAGCGGGAACATCGGTGCCACGAATGTGGGGCGAGTACTGGGCACGCGCTGGGGGTTGCTCGTGTTCGTCCTGGATTTGCTGAAAGGTTTATTGCCGGTCGCCGTTTTGCCCACAGTGCTGTTGGGGCAGGGGGTCACCGGGCTCATTCATTGGACGATCGCCGCGGGCGTGGCCACGATTCTGGGGCACATGTTCCCCTGCTGGCTGGGGTTTCGCGGAGGCAAGGGGGTGGCAACGGCCCTGGGGGTGGTCGCCTGGATCGCCCCCTGGGGAACGCTGGTGGCCGCCTCGGTGTTCGCGCTGGCCTTTCTCATCTGGCGGATCATATCGCTGGCCTCGATTCTCGCGGCTCTCAGTTTCGCGATCTGCCAGTTGATTTTGCTCTGGCCAGCCCTCTGGTCAGCCCGGAATTGGAGCCTGACGGGTTTCAGCCTGCTCGTTCCGGCCCTGATTCTGCTGCGGCACCGCTCGAACATCGTGCGACTTTTTCGAGGCGAAGAGCCCAAATATCGGTCGGGTAGTGCCAGTACGGCCAGCGCCACTCCGTCGAGTGCCGAGGCACCGCGTCGCGACTAATGGCGTCTTACGCCGCACGGCGGAGCGATTCGCCCGCCGGTTCCTCGCCGCGCTTAATCCGCAGCAGTTTCTGTTCGAGCCGATCCATTTCCGCCTGCACGTACTGGCGGTGCTGTTCGATCTGCTCGCGAGTCTGGTCGGGGGGTATCGAAATCGGTGCCCCGATCAGATACCAGTTTTCGCTGAACGGTTTGGGTATATATTGCCCCGTCCAGCTGCCCTCGATGTGCCAGGCGTTCCCGAAATAGGAAGCGACCGGCAAAATCGGTCGTCCCGTCCGCGAGGCCAGATAAATCAGCCCCGATTTAATTTCATGATGCGGACCGCGGGGGCCGTCGGGCGTAATGAAAATCTGGTATTCGTCTTCGACCCGCATCAATTCGCGTAAGGCTTGATCGCCACCCCGGGCCGAAGAGCCACGCACCGAGCGGATCCCGTTGACGTGCATGAACTCCGCCAAATATCCCCCGTCGCGGTGACGGCTGACCAGCGCCGCCACTTTGGTACGGGCCATCGACTGCCGGGCCAGTGGAATCATGATCGAGTCATGCCACAGCGAAAATATGTGCCCGGTGGACAGCGCGACCGAAGGGTCGGTCCCCTCGGTTTCCGCGTACCCGTGAAAACGCAATGTTCGGCTCAGCGTGCGAAAGATCATCGCAGCCACAAAACCGACGACTTTGGTAAGAAAAGGGCTCTGGATTCTCATAGATTCCGTCGCGTTGGGAACTCGCGTCGGCGGGATTCTATGCGGATTCGAAAAAACCTCAAATGGCAGTTTCTCTTCAGCCTTTGGTCCCCTAAGATTGGGGCATGAATTCCACAATCACTGCACCACAGAAGCTTTCCCAAGTCCCTGACGAAAACGGGCGGTTTGGTGAATTTGGGCGACGTTTTGTCCCCGAAACACTGATGCACGCCCTCGAAGAATTGACGGCGGAGTACGCCCGGGCCAAGGCCGATCCGTCGTTCTCGGAAGAACTGGCCGGCCTCTTCCGGCACTATGTCGGGCGCCCCAGTCCGCTCTATTTCGCCGAGCGGCTCACAAAACTCTGCGGCGGGGCCCGCATTTATCTGAAACGCGAAGATCTGAACCACACCGGGGCCCACAAGATCAACAACGCGATCGGCCAGGCGCTGCTGACCAAACGGATGGGTAAATCCCGGGTGATCGCCGAAACCGGAGCCGGGCAGCATGGCGTCGCGACCGCTACCGCGTGCGCCCATTTCGGTCTCCCCTGCGTGGTGTACATGGGTGAAGAAGACATTCGCCGACAAAAACTGAATGTCTTCATCATGCGGACCATGGGGGCCGAAGTTCGGCCGGTCACCAGCGGTTCCCGGACGTTGCGCGATGCCATCAACGAGGCCATGCGCGACTGGATGAGTTCCGTCGCCGGTACACATTACATCATCGGTTCGGTGGTGGGCCCCCATCCGTTTCCCATGATGGTTCGCGATTTCCAGTCGATCATTGGCCGCGAAACCCGGCAGCAATGTCTCGAACAACTCGGTCGCCTGCCCGATGAAGTCATTGCCTGCGTCGGTGGTGGATCGAACTCGGCCGGCATGTTCTATCCGTTTGTAGAAGATGCTTCGGTCAAATTGACAGGGGTTGAACCCGGGGGTCGCGGCACCAAGCCGGGCGAGCATGCCTCGACCTTGAGTTATGGCGTCAAAGGCGTGTTGCATGGCAGTTACAGCTACGTGCTGCAGGATGCCGACGGGCAGACGCAAGACGTGCACTCGGTCTCGGCGGGGCTCGATTACCCGGGCGTGGGGCCCGAACACAGTTTCTGGAAAGATACCGGACGCGTGCAGTACACCCCCGTGAACGATCAGGACGCGTTGGCTGCCTTCGATCTGCTGGCAAAGCAGGAAGGCATTCTGCCGGCCCTCGAAAGTTCGCACGCGATTGCCCAGGTTCTGAAAACGGCCCGTTCTCGATCGGCCAGTGACATCGTCGTTGTCTGCCTGTCGGGACGTGGCGATAAAGACGTGTACGAAGTCGCTCGACTGCGAGGCGAGACCATCTAGTCTCGGCGGGCGGAACCTGCCGCAGTGCGGGCATTCGCCCGCACTTACCGGGCGGTTTCGCGTTCTCGCAACCCCGCCAGCCACAGAACACCACCTGCCGCAGGGCTTCGGTTGCAAGGCCGCCTCAACTCGGCGAAACTTTGCTCTTGGCTCGAACAGGCTTTTACCGGACCGCACGACCAGACTCTCTGGAATTGTGCCCATTGAAAGATTCGGATTTTGACCACACGGACACGCATCGACGAGACCTTTGCCCGTCTGAAATCTCAGGGGAAAATGGCCTTTATGCCATTCATCACCGCGGGCGATCCGGATCTGGCTGCCACTCAGGCCGTGTTGCACGAACTGGCCGCGCGCGGTGTGGATCTGATTGAAATCGGGTTCCCCTACAGCGACCCCATCGCCGACGGTCCTGTGATTCAGGCCTCGTACACCCGGGCCCTGGCTCAGCATCTGCATGTGAACCAGATCTTTGCGACCGTGCGAGAAACGACCGCGAATGCCGCGCAGCCTTTGCCGCCGCTGGTGGCGATGGTCGCCTACGCCATCATCTTTCGCATGGGGCCCGAAAAGTTCGTGGCGGATGCCTGTCAGGCCGGGTTTTCCGGGCTGATTGTTCCCGACCTGCCCGCTGACGAAGCCGCCGAACTGTCGCGAATCTGTCGGGCGGCCGGCATCGATCTCGTCGAGTTGATCGCCCCGACCACGACCCCCGCCCGTACCCAGCGCATTCTGGAAACGGCGACCGGCTTCATCTACTGCATTTCCGTGGCCGGCATCACGGGGGTTCGCGATGAGTTGCCCGCCGAGTTGCAGGAGCAACTCAAATGGCTGAAATCGCAGACCAAGCTGCCTCTGGCGGTGGGATTCGGCATCAGCCGGCCCGACCAGGTCGATTCCCTCCGCGGCCTGGCCGACGGCGTCATCGTGGGGTCCGCAATCGTGCGGCATATCGGAGCCATCAGCGAATCCCAGGTCCCACTGCCGACGGCCCTGCAGAATCTGGGAACCCTGGCCGCCCAGATGGTGGCCGCCACGCACAAGTAGTTCGCCCAGGCATCAGGTCGTGCGACAACAACTGCGGCCTGGGGTTGCGACGCTGCCGATTGGAATTATCGCACCTTGCCGTTGGCTTTGAAGGTCACCGGCTCTGTGCTCCCTGCAATCGTCACTGTGAATTCGTCGGCAACCGCCCCGGCTTCTTTCGGGGCGACCATCGTCAATGGCAGAACGTGGACTTGCCGGGCGTCGCTGGGTATCCGCGTTTCAAACGTGCCGGCGGTTTTTTCACTCTCGATTTTCGCAATCGCAAACGGCTTCTTCGACCGCACCACGATGTTGATCGTCTTGCGTTCTCCGGGCAGCAGATTGCCAAATGAAACAATTTCGGGCGTCACGATGAACTCGGGATCGACCCGCGCCTCGAGCAGCACCGGAATCTGCGGGTTGTTGGGGTCGGTGGTGACCAGCGTGACCTGGTCTCGCATTTCGCCCAGCGGAGCAGACTTCTTAATGGTGGCGATCAGTTCATAAGTCAGCGCAAACGGTTCCTGACGAATCAGCGTCAGTTTGGTCGTGACGTGCGGATTCTTGCAGACCGCCTCTTTAATCGTCGCGCCGCGGCCACTGTAGACCAGCGACATTTTCAAGTGCTGATCGACCCCTTTTTCGATACTGCCGAATTCCAGGGCCCCGGGGCGCAGTACCAGGTCCGGGTTGATGAACGCCCGCACCGCAACTTCGACGCGCGTCGGCAGCGGAGCGGTGAAGTCGACAAACACCTTGGTTTCCTTCAACTGCCGAAATCGACGGGTGTCCATGGTGATTTCGAGCCAGGCGGTCTCTTCGCTGTTGAGCACCGTTTTCGAAGGTTTGCCCGCGGTACAACCGCAGC
Organism: Planctomycetota bacterium; assembly: GCA_018242565.1. Lineage (GTDB taxonomy): Bacteria > Planctomycetota > Planctomycetia > Planctomycetales > Planctomycetaceae > JACQFH01. The sequence continues at coordinate 9,147 of JAFEBR010001096.1, forward strand.
TCGACTGCACGTTGCCGATCACCACCTGCTCTTTGTAGATGTTCGTGATTTTGATCCGGTATTTGAGGTCGGCATCGCTGGGGACCGTCCCGAAATCATGATCGAGTTTCTCGAACATCTTTTGGGCCCAGCGCGGATCCTGGGCGACAGCCCGGTTGCTCATCCCGTGAGCCACCAAGACCAGCAATATGCCACTGATGACGCTCGCTCGCATCGCGATCTCCGATTGAAATCAACCCTGGACGGGTGATAGCACTGCTATGGCTCTGCCCGGCCTGCATTCGCCTGTCGGGGCAAACTTCCGGCAGTACCTAAAGCCGGAATTTTAGCAAAGATTGTCAGGAGTCAAAGACAACTTCTGAAAGAAACACCCCGGTGGGCAAACTGCCCATCGGGGTGTGTTTTGTTAATCTGGAGTGTTTTGGTCGAATTTGAGGCCGCAGTTTCAGCCTGTGGACCCGAGCCGTTCTATCCATCCTCGGTTGGAAACCGGGCCGGAATCAAACGTGCCGCAGGGCTTCAATCGGATCCAGTCGGGCCGCCGCCCGGGCCGGATACAGTCCGAAGATGATCCCGATGCCGACCGAGATGCCGAAGGCCAGCGGCAGGCTCCAGATCGCCACAGCCGGCTCCATTTCTGAAAACATGCGCGACGTTTCCGAAAGTTGCCCCGGCCGGGTATCCAGAATGAAATTCAGCGTGAACCAGCGAATCGTCCGGAAGGTGATGGGGGTCAACAGTCCCAGGCCAATCCCCAGAAACCCGCCAGTTCCCGACAGCACCACCGTTTCCGTCAGGAATTGTTCGATAATGTCGCGTTGCTTGGCCCCCAGGGCCCGCCGAATCCCGATTTCCCGGGTGCGTTCGGTCACCGTGGCCAGCATGATGTTCATAATGCCGATGCCGCCCACCACCAGACTGATCGCCGCGATCGACCCCAGCACGATATTGAAAATCTGTCGCAACTGGTCCGCCTGCTTCAGCAGTTCCAGCGGCACAACGACGGCGAAATCTTTCTGCGTGTGGAAGCGTTCGATCGTACCCCGCACGACATCGGCCGTGCGCAACACGTCTTTCGCCTCGCGGACCGTCAGTGTGATCTGGCTGAGTTCCAGGTATTCCGAATCCATCCCGCGCTGCTTGGGAATGAAAATCTCGTCGCCGATGCGCGAACGAAACGTGTTGATCGGCACGTACAGGTCTTTGTTGTAGTCCTGCGCAGCCAGACTGCCGCCGATACCCGCCGAGGCCGTCCGTTCGTTCGTGACGCCGATGACCGTGTAAAAGATGCTGTCAATCTGAATGGCCTTCCCCAGCGGCTCTTCCACCGGGAACAGTTCCATGGCGACTTCATGGGCCAGCACCACGACGTTGGCGCGGGTGTCCTGATCGGCATCCGAAATGAAGCGGCCCTTGTTGATCTTCAGGTGGTTGACATCCTGATAATCGGCCGTGCACCCTACCAGCCGGCAGTTCATCGCCTTTTTCAGATACCGGGCTTCGCGGGGCAGTTCCCGTACAGGAATCGCGTTGGTAATCGTGGAAATCGTCTTCTGCAGCCGTTTGAAGTCGGTGCGGGTCAGACCGTAGCGGGCCGAGCCGGCGGCGTTCTGGTCGGTCGACGAACCTTCCACCGGCTTGACGCTGCGAATGATGATGTTGGTGGCTCCCAGTGCCACGATCTGCTTTTGCGCCTGCGCACTGGCCCCTTCGCCGATCGCCAGCATAGCGATCACCGAGAACACGCCGAACACGATCCCCAGCATTGTGAGCCCCGAACGCAGCTTGTGCAGCATCAGGCTCTTCAAGCCGAGTTGAACGATACGGACCAGCCGGGAAATCGACATGTCAGTGCACAGCCGGAAAAAACGGGGATAAAATCAAAACGCAGCCTGGCTGCGTTCCTGTGGAAAACCCGCAGCCAATTGCGGAAGCGTGCCTGTCAATGGACCGACAACACCCCTCCGTGTCGCGCCAGAACTTCTTCGGTCAAAACCTCTTTAAATACCACGCCGTCGCGCATCACGATCTGCCGCCGAGCCCAGTTGGCAATATCGGGTTCGTGCGTGACCATGATGATCGTACGCCCTTCCTGGTTCAGGCTTTTCAGCATTTCCATGATTTCATTACTCGTGGACGAGTCGAGGTTACCCGTCGGTTCGTCGGCGAGAATGATTTCCGGATCGTTCACCAGGGCGCGGGCGATCGCGACACGTTGCTGTTGCCCCCCCGAGAGCTGAAACGGACGGTGGTCCAATCGCTCACCCAACCCCACTTTCTGGGCCATGGCCAGGCAACGTGCCTGTTCTTTCGGACCGATCGCCGGGTAACCCAGCCGGTAATGCAGTGGCACTTCAATGTTTTCGAGCACGGTGTACTGCGGAATCAGGTTGTACGACTGGAAAATGAACCCCAGTTTCTGATTCCGCACGTGCGATAACTCGGCGTCGCTCATCTGCGAGACGTCGATGCCATCCAGGATGTACTTGCCGGTGGAAGGTCGATCGAGCCCCCCCAGCAGGTTCAGCAGCGTACTCTTGCCGCTGCCCGACGCCCCCATGATGGCGACGAAATCACCTTCTGGAAAATCGAGCGACACCCCGCGCAGCGCGCGGACCAGAATCCGCCCATGATCCGCGTTCATGGGGGCGTAATTCAAGTCCTGTTTGGAGCCACCCAGTGGTTGCTCCAACAGCGCCGGACCCAGGTCATAGGTCTTGGTGACGTTCTCCACTCGGGCCGCGAGTTTCATTGGCCGCCACCCGCACCGCCGCCTGGAGGCCCGCCCGCACCACCACGCGCGGCACGCATGGCTTCCATCGCCTTCAGGAACTCGGCTTTTTGGATGAATTTGTCGCCGTCGGTATCCAATTGGCTGAAGCGGTCTTTCATGCGATCGTCGGCTTCGTCCGGTGCGATCTTACCGTCGCCATTTTTGTCGAGCCGGGCAAAGATGGCTTCGGGATCAAATCCCCCGCCGCCTGCACCGCGTCCGGCACCCCCGGCCATCGGGGCACCGCCCCCTTCGCCACCGGCGGAACCTGGTGGGCCACCACGGCCTCCACGGGCACCACCCGGACCTGCCCCCGGTGCTCCACCAGCAGGCGGCAGCGGCGGAGCTTTCAACCCCGTCGTGGCCGATTCCACGTTTGCCGGGACGTCGGCTTCCAGCAGAGCGATTTCCTTGGGCAGGGCCACTCGAGGCGTCTGCACCAGCTTTTCCCCCTCTTTCAGACCGTCCACGATTTCCATGAACTGGTCATTGGGCTTGCCCACTTTGACCTCTTTGCGGGTCACCTTGCCGTCCGCCATCACCCAGACAAAGTGCCGTCCGCCACGTTCGACGAACGACTGCACGGGCGCCTGCAGCACATCGGTCAGTCGATCGATCAGGATTTCGATCTCAGCCGTCATGCCGGGCTTCAGTTGGCTCACTTTTTCCACGTCGTCTGTCAGCTTGATCAGCGTGACATATTCCTTCAGGTTGATATTCGGCCAGTTGCCCGACGTGGAGACGGCGGCCACGTTGGCCACTTCGCCCCGGAAGGTTTCCCCTGCCTGGGCATCCAGATGAATCGTGCAGGGCAGGCCGACACGCACCATCGCGATCTTCGACTCGTGAATGCGGGCATTGACCTGCATGTTCGTGACGTCGGGCAGGTTGATGATCGGCTGCCGTTCTTTGACTTTCGCCCCTTCATAAATCAAGGGTTCGGAACTGCCGCGGAACCCGCCCGCGCGCTGGTTCACGTAAACCACCATCCCATCGCGCTTGGCGTAGATTTTACAGAGCTTGATCTGCTCGATGATCTTGTCGTATTTCGACTTTTCGACTTCGTAGGTTTTCTGGGCCGCTTTCAAATCGGCCTCATATTTCGCCTGTGTCGCTTTGGCTTTCAATTCGACGCGTTCGAGTTCGCGCTTGTATTCCTTCGCGTTGGCATCGAGTTCCGCCTCTTTACGGCCTTTCGTGTACCGTTCGAGGACGTCCATCTTCATCTCGGCGACCTGCAGATTGATGCGCGCCTTCTGCAGCGACACCCGGTCGGCCTCCACTTCGCTCTGCTTGGCGTAGCCTTTTTTCGCCAGTCGCTTGGTGAACGCGTACTTGTCTTCGGCACGCGTCACGTCTTCGGTCGCCAGTTCAATTTCCCCTTTGACGGTGTCCTTTTCCTGGATGTAGTCCCCCTCTTTGTATTTCTCGAGATCGAGGTCGGCCAGTTCGATCTTCAACTTGACCGCGGCGATGTCGCTTTCGTTTTGCGTTTCCTGGATTTCCAGGTTTTTCTCAGCCGTCTTCAGGTTGGCCGAGGCCTGTTCCAGGGTGATTTCCTGGGCGGTCAAATCGTTCTTCAACTTGGACGAATCGAGTTCGACCAGCAGATCGCCGGCTTTGACGCGCGATCCCTCTTCAAGAATCTTGAGAATCCCTGTCCCCTGTTCGCCTTCCACCATGCAAATAATCTGATCGTTGTTGGCGCTTTCGAGGTTGCCACGTTCAGTGATCGTGATTTCCAGCGGGCCGCGTTTGACCGTCTCGAACAACAGGTTGGTCGGTTCTTCGGTCTTTTCGGCGAACGGGTTCCCGTGCCAGGCGAACAACCCGGCCGTCCCCAGCAGGGTGACGGCCAGAGCGATCAGCACCGTCTTACCAATGCCACCACGACGGTTTTTTGCCGGCGGGTTTGGCTGGTGTGCCAGGTTTTTCCGACTCGGCTTCGGGCCGCTCGTCGGCAGCCAGGCGAATTTTGCCCCCACGGTCAGCAGCCGACTTTCCGGCTGCCGTGCCTTTCGGCTGGGCAGGGACGTTTTTCTTGACGAGAAGGTCATTCTCGACATTGCGGCCATCTTGAAGCTCCTGAGGATCAGACGCGGAAGGATAATCGGGCAGGTCATGGAGGGGGGGATAGAGCCGATTCGGGTTCGCACGGTGAGCGCGAGCCCGTGCCTGATAGAATTCATCGGTCCAGTATCCTTCACTATCAATCTCCAGTGTACCCATGAAATTGTACATGTCGAGTCGGAACGACTCATAATTAACCCAAAAGGTGATGAGGTTGTTCTGCGCGGTCAGCACTGAACTGACGGCTTGGATGATTTGCAACCCCTGTGCGGCCACACCGCCGCCACCACCCCCACCGCCGCCACCACCCAGCACACCCCCCGCTCCCCCGCCGACGGTTCCCCCGGCCGGAGCCGAAGTCTGTTCCGCCGCGATATCCAACTGGGCGGTCGCCGCCCGAATCTGGTCTCGCAGGGTTTCAAAGTTCCGGAGGTTGACATCCAGATTACGCCAGGTCGTACGCACGTCGAGTTTGACCTGGTCTTCGGTTCGCATGTAGTTACGACGAGCCTGGTTGTAGTTGACGATCGCCGCACGGTAGTTATTACGCTGGTTCACCAACTGGACCGGCGTTGTAAATTGGACACCGACCTGGAAGGCACTCTGGTCCCCTCGGAAGGCGAACGGGTTGTCCCCCCCCGAAAGCAGCGGTTTGGTATTCACCGATCCGTTGGCAATCAGGTTGAGAGTGCTCTGTAACTGGTTGGCGGCCACTTCCACCCGGCGGCGGAAGTCCATCACCTGGGCACGGGAGTTCATCAGATCCATGCGGTTCGCCAGGCCAAAGCCCACCGCTTCTTCCATCGGAATGTCAAACTTGTTCAGTTCCACCAGATCCACCCGCAGGTTCGACTGTACCACCGACAGGCTCTGCGAGATCTTCAGGAACTCTTCCCGCAGATCGGCCAGAGTCTCGAGGGCATCTTTGCGGTCTGTGGGGGACACGTCGTCGGCACTCAGCTTCTTCTGCAGATCGAGCAACGTCTTTTCCGCGTCGGCGAATTCGTCGCGCAACACGTTCTTGAGTTTCTCGTCGCGGCGCGGGTCGCGCTGACCACCCATGCCGCTGTCGATCTGGACTTCTCCCAGTTTCTTGCGGCGATGTTCCGTGGCTCGCACAAAGTCGGTTTCAGTGACATCGATCCCATCCCGTCGCAGGTCGTCGCGGATGACGAGCATTTCGGCGACGATCCGTCGCAAGACCCCCAATTGAGGTTCCGGATGGCCAATCAGTTCTTTCATCAGCGCCGCCACCCGATTCATCGATTCGACATCCGGGTGGTCTTCCGGCACGGTCAGCGCTTCGGGGACGAACAGGTTCAACCGATCCTGAATGCGAATCAGGCGGGTATCAATCAGTTCAAACTGCTGCAGGAGCGAGGTGTCGATCCGCACCGGCATGTCCACCGGCAGGCCGATCTGCTGTTTGAACTGGTCGAAGCCGTTCAGGTAGTTCACACGACTGCTGCGCAGCTGGTTGATCTGCTGTGCCAACTGCGTTTCCAACTGGGCAATGTTCTGATTGACCGTTACCGCGAGGGACCGGTCCGCCAGGTCGATGATCGCGTCGCGGTAAGCGGCGTCACCACTCAGGTCGATCAGCAGGCGGGCCTGCAATTCGGTCAACGTGCCGCGCAAAATCAACTGCTTGTTCTCGGCATCGTATTCGAGCATGCTGTCAAACGGCGGCGGGAAAACCAGCCCGGGCGGCAGCGCCGCCAGGTCGCGTGTCAGTCGATCGGGACGCTCGGCCGACTGGGCCCGCAACCGATCGAGTTGATCACGCAGTTGGCGAATGTTGTATTCCGCGTTCACAATCTGCTGATGCAGTTGCAGCAACGCCAGATAGCCCCCCTGCGTGGCACCGGGCAAGGTCACAACCGGTGTCGGGATCGTCGACCCACCCAGGAATACCCCCTGCTGACCGGTCAGAATGCCGGCCGTGATGCCCCCCGCCACGGTACTCGTGAAGAACCCCTGGCGATACAACGCCAATGAGCGGATGGCATACAGCAGGTTGCGTTCAGATTGCGTCAGATTCTCCATGATGTAACGCCGGCCGCCGTTGGCCAGCAACGGCTGGACCAGCGAGTACGACAAGGTCGTGGCCGACGCCGTGGAATTGTCTCCCTTGGCGAACAACCACAGCGTGTTGTTGGCCAGTTCCACCATCCACTGGGCCCCCGACGGGAGCATCTGGCTGACACCCGCTCGCGGGTTCCAGTTCACGGCATCGCTGACGCCCGGCACATCGGTCGCGGTGACGTCCATACTCGGACGCCGCCCGTTCAGGCCGACGAATTGCACATCGAACGCAAACCGCTGAGCCGTCAAAGCCAACGCGGCCAGGTACACGGTTTCGATCTGCGTCTGATAGTCGCGACTGTGGATGTACGAAATGTCAATGCAGTCTTCGAGGGTCAGCGTCAGCTCCGGAAACAACCCGGGTCGACCCATGTTCGATTCGACCACTTCCGACGACATTCCCAGTGGTTCGAGCCAGTGCGGATTCTCGACCGTGTTGGCGTCGCCGAATTCATGCCAGTGTTTCCAGCCCCGTTTTCCGTACACCCAGTGCATGAATTCATGGGCGGCCACATCGTCCGGTGGCAGCGGTGCGAAATCGGGATCGTAGCAGTCGAAGAAGCGACTGCGCGGATCAGTTTCCACGCGGATGCGTTCGATGCTCCACCGCGGATCATTTTCTTTTTCACGAATCAGGTTGTACGACAGTTCGTCAGCCTGTTTCCGCCAATACTGTCGCGGACAGCCTGTTGCAGTCAGGCAGACGGACGCCAAGAGCCAGAATTTCAGGCCGTTGACGATCCGCCGGAACGCACGACGCGAACCGAGGAAATGCATCCGTTTCATGGTTGTTGTCCGTTTGTCGTAGATGAAACTTGAGTCGCTGTCGCAGAAGTTTGCGTCGGCCAATGGGGTGCCGGAACGACACCGTCCGACGCGGAATGAGTTCGGACGAGGTTCGGCGTCGCCGTCTGGCTGCGCTGATCCAATCCGAGTTCCGATTCCAATTGCTGTAAGAGAGTCAGCAGCGTGAGGTACAAGTCGCGGGCCCGGTCGTCATTCAGGCTGGCCAACAGGCGGGCCGCGACCCGGTCACGCAGGTAATCGGCCCGCAACAGGGCATCGCTGCCTGCCGGAGCCAGTCCGATGAGTGTTTTTCGGCGGTCGGTTGTCGACCGGACTCGCGAAATCAACCCGTCCTGCTGCATGCGTTCCAGCAGCGTGCTGAGGTTCGATTCCGATTGCAGCAGGGCCTGGGCCAACCCGGCCTGAGTGCTGGTCCCCTCCGGCATCCGCCGCAGGGCATCGAGCAGCGTGTACCGCGACTCGTTCAGCCCGGCATCTTCTGTTGGTGTCCTGAACAGCGCGGCCAGGCAGTCTGCCGTTCGCGCCAGCACAGCCGCAATCAGGCCCCGCCGCAGTTCGGCACTGGCCGAATCGTTTGCGGTCGGGGTGGCGGAGTTGTCAGGAGCAGTTGTCATAGGTACCAGGGCAGAATCCGAACGAGTCAGCGAAATTGCTTCGTACCTCTATGATTCGGAACCCAATCGTTCGGAGATGCAGGAATTTCAGGCACAACCGAAAGAACCCGCAGACTGCCTATCTTCCGGACGACTGGCACATCCGGACTCTTCGATCGCAGCACAGAGAATTCACTCTGCGGTGAGGCGATTATCTCAACTTTTAGGCCCGAACGTGCCGGCGGACTTTGAGCGCCGCAGGTGTCTCACAATAAACGCGCGCAACCCGGCCCGGTGCGTCGAGATATGCGAGACGAAATGGCTTGCAGCGGCTGGTCGCGCTCGGAGAAACACACGCTGAGAGTGGCGGTAGGTTGCGACTCGGGGTTCAAGAAGTCTTCAGTGGGCGATTCCGGAACCACAGCACGAGACTGCCAATTGAGCCAACGACAAACAGGATCGGACAAACAATGACCGCCAGGATCAGGAAGAACGGTTCATCCGTCCCGTGCCGCGGCCAGAAGTCGGCTCCAAACCAGACTTGGCACAAGGCGTAGACCAGATTGTGCAGAATGGCGCAGATCAACATGGCCGCCGGACTGCCCCCGGCCAGCAACAAAAATGCCTTCTCCAGCTTCGACCCCGAAGACTTCAAGGTCAACAGCACCAGGGTGAGTCCCACGACCACGACCAGCAGTCCTGAAGCCATGGTCAGAACCCGCGGCAGCCCTGGAATTCCCAGGACCTGGGCTCCCTTCACGAGAGCGAAAGAGGTGGGGACCAAGGCGACCAATCCCCCCAAAGCCAGGTTCCGCCGGTGTTCTCGTGTCGTGGACATGTTCTACTCCTGAATCGTTAAGACGCTCAGACAATCGGCGGGACTGTTCGTTTAGAACCGGAGATTCGTTCTGCGCGAGAACTCAATGATCCTCAATCAGTCTTTCGCCGCAAGGTGCCTGTTCTTCGTTTGTTCA
>JAFEBR010001097.1 GCA_018242565.1 Planctomycetota bacterium
TGTTCAATACAGAGAGACACCTGCTGCCAATGCGATCGTTCTCCTGGCGGCCTCAGCGGATTTGCAGGGGGGGGCCGGGGTCTAAAATACGGCGTGTGGAACTGAAATCGGTGGCGAATCGGCCAGTAAGCAATGAGTCCTGAACAAGGAGCGGCATGATGGGACGGCGACTGATTCTGTGCCTCGACGGTACCGACAATTCTCCCACGTCCATGGCCAAGGATCCGCAAGGAAATCTGGAGCCGGTGCGGACCAATGTCAGTCGGTTCTTCCGGATGCTCGACAAAAGCCAGACCGCGCAACTGGCCTATTATCAACCCGGGGTGGGGACCATTGACCCGGAACGTTCCAGCAATCGCTGGGACCGGATGCGAAATCAGATGGGGCGGATCTATGACAGCATGGTCGGTTGGATGATCTCGACCCACGTGATGTCGGCGTATCGGTTCCTGATGAACCAATATCAGCCGGGGGATGAGATCTACCTGCTGGGATTCAGCCGCGGCGCCTTCGTGGCCCGGGTGGTAGCGGGGATGCTGCACAAAGTCGGGCTGTTGTATCCCGGGCAGGAAGAAACGCTCCCCTTCGCTTACCAGGTGTACGCCCCACTCGAGAACCACGACGGGGCCAACCGGTTCCGCCAGTTCTACAGTCGGACCGTACCCATCCGGTTTCTGGGACTGTGGGATACCGTGAGTTCGGTCGGCAATCCATTTCACATGACGGTCTTTCCGTACACCCAAAATAACCCGTCGGTGCAGACCGTGCGGCACGCCATGGCCCTGGATGAACGCCGAGTGATGTTTCGGCAGAATTTGTGGGGCGATCACCCGGCCTCGGGCCAGAATGTGCTGCAAGTCTGGTTTCCGGGAGTCCATGCTGATATTGGCGGCGGCTACACGGGTGACTCATCACCCGGCCTGGCCGGGATTCCCCTGGCCTGGATGATTCGCGAGGCCCGCACCGCGTTGGTGCAGTTTGACGCCGCGGAAGAACAGCGACTCCTCTGGCCGCAAAGCGTGACCCCGCCCCCCGTCTTGTCGGTGGAAGCCGTGACGGACCAGTACGTGACGGCGGAACAGCATGATGAGATTCGCGACCACTGGCACTGGAGGCTTGTAGAACAGATTCCGCTGCCAAGGTCCCGGATGGTGGGCGAACACGAATGGAAACGCGAATTCAGCCGGCATCGCTCGGCGCCACGCAAGCTCGTGTCGAATCAAAAAACGACACAGACAATTCGCGTGCATCACAGCGTCGATCTCAGGTGCCAGAGGTGCCCCCAGACTTACAACCCCGAGAATCTCGTGCCGGCAACGGTGATCAGCCGGGTGTGGTGAGCGGGGACTTTTTTACGCGTACGAGCGCGTGCGCATTATGGGTGGCGCGGCGGCAGTGACGGCAGACGGAACGCGGGGTGCGGGTGTTTTTTTTGCTTCGGTTTCCGGTGGTTGACGCAGCGCGGCAATCACCTACTATTCGCTGCCCCCCGCTCCGGGTTGGGTACAAATGGGACATTTCCGGCCGACGCGTGCGATGTCGTTAAACGAATTTCTGCCCCGGCGCGGTCCTGTTATTGTAGACCGCGAGACCTGATCCGGAAAAACACTGGGGATCGTTCCGGTGTTCAGCCGAATTCCGACCGCGATCTCGATTACATCCTTCAAGACGGTTTGACTATGCACCGATTCGCAATGTTGGTGGTCCTGGGTTGCCTGGCGCTGTTACCGCTGAGCCTGGCGGCACAGCATGAAGAGCCGCCCCCGGCCCAAGCCGACGCCGGCGAACTGCGGACCTTTCCGTCTCTGCCCGGGGCGGTCCATACTGCACCGGCGTGGGTCGTCGATCGGGCGCCGTTCGATGTGAAACAGCTCTTTGAAGCGGTACCGGAAGCGGAAAACGCAGCCCCCCTGTATCTCGAAGCGTTGTACGAATTCTCGCCGCTCGATATGGAGCGGTGTGTTTCGCCGGCCGTCCGGGAATTGCGAGGCGAAGAGGTCAAGGTCCGTGCCACCCGGACGCAAGCGGTCCAACTGGCGAAGCCGGAAGAGGTCGATCTCGCAATGCGAGCGGAGGTTGTCGCCGAATACGCCGACGCGTTCGCGACAATTCGTGCCGCGCAACAGCGACCGCGGTGCGTGTTCGAGACGGGAGTGGGGATCACGGCCCTGCTGCCCCATGCCCAGGCCTCGCGGCAGGTCGTGCGGCTGCTGGACTGGAAGATCGAAGCCGAGGTGGCACAGGGACGATTGGATGATGCGCTCGACGATGTGGCGATGGCGCTGCGGTTAAGCCGCGATTTACAGCCTCGCGGACATGTCATCTCGCAACTGGTGAGCATTGCTCTTGAAGCCCTGACGGAGACAAGCCTGATTCCCAAAGTCTTAGCGTCACGCAAACTGACAATCGAGCAGGGCCGCCGCCTGCAGCAGATTGTAGCCACGTACGAACAGCAGACGCTCGATTCGTTCCGGACGGGGATGCAGATGGAATATGTCCTGATTCGCGACGTTTTGCACCTGTTACAAGCTCCCGAGCGTGACCCCGGACTGCTCAACGACCTGCCCTCCGGCATCCAGGACACGCTGGCGCAGATGCAGGCCGCTGATTTTGCTGCCGAGATTGATCAGTTGAACGCTTTTTTCGGTCCCTTCGTGGGGCCTGATGCGATTTCCCCGCGAGGCAAATTTGAGCTGCAACCAGAACAGCGGGCCGCGCAACAGCACATGAAAGTGATTTCGTCTTTGATCGTAAACTGCCCTCAGATCGCCGAGGCCTGTCGGCGTAAGCGGACCCGATTGGCGGCCACCCAACTGTTAGTGGCCCTGAAATGCTGGCGGATTCAAACCCGCAATACGAATCCGCCTGACCTGTATGTGCTGTGCAAAGAGTCGGGAATCAGGGAAATTCCGGTGGATGAATATTCTCCAACGGGCGAGTCCTTGAAGTGGACCGTGATCGGCGGCAACTTTGTGATCTATTCGGTGGGATCTGACGGCCGGGATGACGAAGCGCGTTCGGATTGGGAATTCGGGCAGGCCCCCGGCGACTGGTCTTTTCGACTGCCGCCCGAAATGCCGTAAGTGGTCAGGGCTGCCGGTCTATCATTCCCGCTGAAAACACTCCGGAGGGGTGAATCGCGATGAGCCGGTGGTTGAGACCGCCGGAAGCGGACGATACCACCGGCTGACGGAGAAATCTCAAGCGGCCCCCTGGAGTGGGTTCCCAGAAAACGGTGATCGGCCCACGCTACACACCCCTGCGGGGTGGGTACGAATCGCGCCCCGAGTGCGTTGCATCGCGGCAGCGATGAGTCTGAATATCCAGAGCCGGTCTACAGCAACTCGGCGATCGGTTCGCCAAACGGCAGGATGGGCATGGGGCGGCCGCGGTGATCGGGGAAGGCCAGGTTTTTGTAGTCAATGCCCAGATGCCGGTAGACGGTGGCCCACAGGTCGTTCGGTGTCAGGGGCCGGTCTTTCGGATGTTCGCCCTTGGAGTTCGTTGAGCCGACGACCTGGCCAGTGCGCATGCCGCCGCCCGCCATCAAGAACGACATCGCCTGCGGCCAGTGGTCGCGCCCGGGTTGCATAACACCGGTCTGCGATCCAACCGCCGGGGCCAACCGCGGAGTCCGGCCGAATTCGCCGGTCACGACGAGCAGCACTTTCTGATCGAGGCCGCGATTGTACAGGTCTTCCACCAGTGCGGTGATCGTCCGATCGTAAATCGGCAGGCGCACCAGGGCATCCTTGTACATGTGGCAATTGACGGCGTGCGAATCCCAGTTGTAGACGAGCTCTTTGGGCATCGTCTGGCCGGGGGCAATGCAGTTCTCCATGACGACGGTCACGAAACTGACTCCCGCCTCGACAAGTCGCCGGGCCATGAGGGCCCGCTGCCCCCAGGGATGCATGCCGTAGCGTTCACGAAGTGGCTGGGGTTCTTGTGACAGGTCGAATGCCAAGCGGGCCTTGTCGCTGGTCAGCAGCGCCAGAGCCCGGCCATTGAATTCGTCGCAGGCCTGCATGCTGCCCCGGGCGTCCAACCCGCGGCGGATGCGGTCGAGCCCGGACAGCAGAGCCACCCGATCATCCAGGCGCCCTTCCATCTGGGCGGCCAAAGACAGATTCTGGACTTCAAATTTCGGCGCACTGGGATCGCCGATCACGGTGAACGGATGGGTCTCGGGCCCCAGATACGCGCTGCCGAATGAAAACACATCGATGTCGTGCCGGCCGGCATCGACTTCGGCGACGTAATTGGGGATCCCCAGGTTGCGACGTTCGCGGCACTTGGCCACGATCGAGCCCACCATGGGGTTGTCATTCACAAAATCGACAGGACTGGCGGGAATGCGGCCGGTGAGAAAGCGTTTATGGCCCCCGCCATGATCGGCGAACTCGTGGGCGACCGAGCGGACGAGGGTGAATTTGTCGGCCAGGCGGGCGTGCAGCGGCAAGTGCTCGCAAATCTCCAAACCGGGCACGACGGTGGGGATGGGGCGAAATTCCCCACGATAGTCAGCCGGGGCTTCCGGCTTCATGTCGTAGGTTTCCATGTGGGGCGGACCACCCGGCAGCCACACGAAAATGATCGACGTGTCGGACTCGGCTTCTCCGGCCGGGGCCGATTCGGCCCGCAGTCGCAGCAGATCACCCAAGCCGAGCGACGTCAGGCCCAGCGCGCCGGCCTGCAGCAAACTGCGACGGGAGACCGGGCCACGACAGATTTGGCGGCTGGATGGAGTCATATTCTGGTTATCGCACCGGTCCCTGGGCCGTAATCATAGTTTCATTATCGGAAAGTCCGAGATCTGCGCCGCATTATGGCAGGTCAAAACGGAACGCGTCAACCTTTGTTGATGGATTCGCGTCGCAAGGTCTGCGCCGCATAGGAGTTGGATCTGGTCTGTCGCGGTTAAGATGGGTCAGGCGGGTCGCTTCAGCCATTTCCGGCCGATTTTTGCTTGGAATCACGGCTAACACCCGATCGGAGGCTGGTGCAACCGGATTTCAAGAGTTCCTGGAAGTGCCCTGCCCTGTGGCCCGTCACGACGCAGGCGTCGATTCTCGATTCGGCGCGGCGGCCTGTCTCTGGTTGGCACGCATCGCCGAGACACTGGAATAGGTGGACACACAGTAGGGCACGATCAGCGTCATGCCGACCTGAATCCAGCGGGTCGAATTCATCTCGTCGGCCAGGATTGCCTGGCCGTGATTGATCGAAATTAAAATGCTTCCCACCACGAGCATACAACAGAATGCCCGCCGGACGACGGCGCGGTCTGTGGCGAGCGCGAGCCAGGGTTTCATCGGCATGGAGAAATCATCGGCCATAACAGTCGGAGCCAAGTGGCGGTGGGGCAGACCGGCTGTTGATTGTTCTCTGCGCCGATTCGTTTGCCAACCCTGCGTCGATTTTTCGTGGCGGCAGCGACATCACGATCGACGGGACGCGGTCGTGTGTGCGGTCATCGCCACAGGGCATCCGGGCGCAGCCCACGGCGATTTTCCCGCAGAAAATCGGGAATCGATTTGTCGCCCAGCGTGGTCCCGACAGCCGGGTTCGCGGCCAGACGCGATTCGATTTCTTGAACGAGTGCCTGGTTGCCGGCTTTCACCGCCGCGGCTCGCAAGAACAGGTCGAGTCCGAGTCCGGGAATCGATTCTGTCACCCGGGGCCGTTCGGTTTGCCAGAACATCTGTGTCTCCAGCAGCACTTCCTCGGAAACCCCTGCCAGGAATTCTGGATAAGCCAGCGGCAACAGGGCGAGTTGTCCGGCCATCTGCAAGACGAGATTCTCTCCGCCGCCGATCGTGCCTGCGGCGGCCGCCGGATTGGCACCGTTTGCCGGATTCCAAGCCAATCGAACTGCCGGAAAAATCCGCTGTGAGCACAGCCGCACATACTCGTCACGTCGCCCCGCCACCAGCAACACCTGCGACAGCGCCAACTCGGCACTTAATTGTTCGACAGTCGTCTGAGCGGGGCGGGCGATCTGCTCCTGCAGATACTGGAGACCGGCTTCTGGCGCATCGAGACTCAAGAACACCTCGGCGACGTAGAGGTCATGCAACA
>JAFEBR010001098.1 GCA_018242565.1 Planctomycetota bacterium
AAACGGGCGAACGCTACGCCTGGGGCGAAGACCTGCAACCAAATGGCAAATGGATGGCCAACATCTACCAGGGGGATTTTCCCGTGGCGGGGGCGGACACGGGAGCCGACGGATTCGTGGGGATCAGCCCGGTGGCGCAATACCCGGCCAACCCGTACGGCCTGTTCGATGTGGCTGGCAATGTCTGGGAATGGTGTGCCGACTGGTATCGCCACGACTATTACGCCACGCTGGCCGCGAATTACCGGGTGGCGCGTAACCCCAAGGGTCCGACCGAACCCTATGACCCGGCGGAACCCCAGGAGCGGAAGCGGGTTCATCGGGGGGGATCGTTCCTGTGTACCGACAAGTACTGCACGCGGTATATGCTGGGGTCGCGCGGTAAAGGGGAAGGTTCGACCGGCAGCAACCACTGCGGCTTTCGCTGCGTGAAGGTGCCCTGACCAGGGGGACTGTTTGGCGTGGAATCGACACCTGAGTCCGGCGAGAAGGCTGATCTGCTGGTGGAGTTGCCGTGTGGCTTGAAAAAATGGGCCGACGAAAGGGGAGTTTGTTTGCCGAGGGATGCATTCGGAACAAAAAAAAGCGGCAGTTGGGCGGCCGCACTCCAAGGGGAGACTGGCGCGCTTGACGAGATTTCGGGATCTGGTGTTCGGGGTTCAGACGGACTTGTTCGCTGAATGCGAGGGCTGTGTGGGCGCTTGAAAAAAATGGGCCGGCGGAGGGGAGCTTTGTTTTCCGAGGGGTGCATGCGGAACAAAAAAAAGCGGCAGCTGGGCGGCCGCACTCCAAGGGGCGACGGTTTCAGGTTAAGTCCAGGCCAGCGGCGCTTTCCAGGCGTGCTTTAGTTCCTGCCAGGGGGCATCGACTACGACTTTTCCAGCCACGCCGCGGATGGTGACCTGCGGCCCGGCGACCACTTTGCCCAGTTCGACGAGCGGCAATCCCGCGAGATGCTTTTTGAACGCCTCCCAGTGGGCCGGAGCGACTTCCACCAGGAAGCGGGTGTTGCTTTCCGAGAAGAGCAGCACGGCGTCGTGCTTAAGCCCCGACTGGGCCGCCAGCGGTTGCAGATCGAGATCGGCCCCCAGTCCCCCGGCGAAGGCCATCTCGGCGACCGCGACCGCCAGCCCCCCTTCGCTCAGGTCGTGGCAACTGCGAACCGTGCCCTGCGAGATCGCCTGGTGCAAGCCCCGGAAGAGGCGCGGCGCCAGGGCCGAATCGACCTGCGGCACGCGTCCCCCGGTCAGACCGCGGACCAACGCCAGGTGACTGCCCCCCAGTTCGTCGTGGGTGGCGCCCACCAGAGCCAGAATATTGCCCGGGGTTTTCAGATCCATCGTGACCGCGTGGCGGATGTCGGCGATCTGCCCCAGGGCGCTGATCAGCAGCGAGGGGGGAATCGCCACGGTCTGCTTGTGTCCCTTTTCGTCGAAATACGAGAATTCGTTGTTCAGGCTGTCTTTGCCGCTGATGAAGGGGGTGCCATAGGCCACCGCGATATCCCGGCAGGCGAGTGCCGCCCGAACGAGCGTACCCAGCGTTTCCGGCCGTTCGGTATTCCCCCAGCAGAAGTTATCGAGAATGGCGACCCGGGCCGGATCGGCCCCCACAGCCACGCAGTTGCGAACCGCCTCGTCAATCGCCGAAGCCGCCATGTGGTACGGATCGAGATCGCCATACCGGGGATTCATGCCGTTGGAAATCACCAGCCCGCGGTACGAGGCGAGATCGGGGCGAACCACCGCGGCGTCCGAGGGGCCGTCGCAGGCCACGCCCACGAGGGGCTTGATCACGCTGCCGGCCTGCACTTCATGATCATACTGGCGGATGATCCACTCTTTGCTGCAGACATTCAGCGACGCCAGGATGTGGCGCAGATCGTCGTTGTAATTCGCCTGGGCGGGAATCGACAGCGGCTGCGACGGTTGCGGCTTGAAGACCGCGTCGCGAATTACCGGCGGACGCCCTTCATGCAGGAAGTACATATCGAGCCGACCGACTTCCTGACCATGATACTTCAGCACCAGTTGCCGGGTCTCGGTGAACACGCCAATGATCGTGGCTTCCACCCCTTCGGACCGACACAGGCGCTCAAATGCTTCCCAGTTCGCCGGGGACACTGACAGCACCATTCGTTCCTGGGCTTCCGAGATCCAGATCTCGGTGTACGACAAACCCGAGTATTTCAGCGGGCACTTTTCGAGCCAGACTTCGGCTCCCGAGTCGGCCCCCATTTCGCCCACCGCACTCGAAAACCCGCCGGCGCCGCAGTCGGTAATCGCCGTGTACAGTTCCTGATCGCGGGCCGCGAGAATCACGTCGAGCACCATCTTCTCGGTAATGGCATTACCAATCTGCACGGCACCTCCCGAGAGGGTTTCACTTTCGTGAGTCAACTCGGCCGAAGAAAACGTCGCCCCGTGGATGCCGTCGCGACCGGTCCGACCGCCGACGGCGACAATATAATCCCCCGTACGGGCCGCCTTTTCGTCTTTGCCCACGGGCAGCATGGCCACGTTGCCACAGTACACCAGCGGATTTCCGAGGTAGCGCGGATCGAAGTACACCGCACCATTCACGGTGGGAATGCCCATCCGGTTCCCGTAGTCGCGCACGCCCGACACGACTCCCTGGGCAATCACGCGGGGATGCAGCACGCCGGCCGGCAGACTGCGGTAATCGATCTCGGGAGGTGCGAAGCAGAACACGTCGGTATTGCAGACGGGCCGGGCCCCCAGCCCGGTTCCCAGCGGATCGCGAATCACCCCGCCCAACCCGGTATTGGCACCGCCATACGGTTCGAGCGCCGACGGGTGATTGTGCGTTTCGACCTTCATGCAGACGTGCTGCTGGTCGTCGAATTTCACCACCCCCGCGTTGTCTTGAAAGACACTGACGCACCAGTCGTATGGCCCCAGTTGCTGGCGGACCTGGACGGTCGCGGCGAACACGGTTTCTTTCAGCAGATTCTCGAACTGAATCGACTGCTCGTGATCTTCGTAGCGCACGCGTCCGCGCAGGGTTTTGTGCGAACAGTGTTCGCTCCAGGTCTGGGCGATCGTTTCGAGTTCGGCGTCGGTCGGGTCTTTGCCCCGTTCGATGAAGTGGGCCCGAATCGTCTGCATTTCGGGCAGACTCAAATAAAGCTGCCCTTCCTTGCTGAGACGGATCAACTGCTCATCGGTCATGCTGCGGATCGCGACAGTGACGAGCCGAAACGCGTAATCGGACCCCACCGCCAGATTCGCCAAGTGCAGCGGGCCCCAGACGATCTGCTGGATCGCATCGTTCGCCAGCACTTTGCCGGCGACCCGAGACAGGTCGGCCGGGTCGGCATCGGTATTGAACCAATACTTGTGGCAAGTGCGCACGCCACTGACCTGATAGCCCAGGTCAGCCAGCGCCCGCCGGGTGCTGTCGGCGATGTTGTCGGTGACCCCGGGCTTGAACAGCACATTGAGCAGCGACTGTTGCCCGGCGGCGGTACTTTTGGCCTGCGTAGCGGGCTGTGAATGGTTCACCAGGGTGTGATTTTCGACGACCGTATCGACCAGGAAACCGGTGGCGATGCGGGCGATGTCCTCGGCGGAAATCTGCCCCTCGATCAGAAAGGACCGGGCCGACCGGACATCACGAATTGAAGCCGCTCCCAACGACTGGCACTGGCTGCGTACTCGCTCGGCTTCGCGATCCGGCAAGTGGGTCGCGGGATGGATTTCAATTTCCCAAAGCATCTACAACACTCCCTTGGATTTTTGTCTCGTGGCGAACGCGGGGACCAGGCACAGCTCAGGCCGTCCCGATCGCGTCGCGGCTTATCTTCGCAGTTTCGAGTAATTTCTTCAGCCCTGCGGCATCGTTTTGTTGCAGCGCCTGGCGAAACGCGGCAATTTCCCCTTCAAACCGGGCCAAACTGGCCAGGACCGGGTCCCGATTGCCCAAAAAAATGGCGGTCCACAGGTCCGCATCCCCCGAGGCAATGCGGGTCGTGTCCCGAAAGCCGGTCGCCGCCAGTTCGCGGTTGGCGGGCAATAACGTTGCCGCCAGGGCCGCGGCGACGAGGTGCGGCAGGTGGCTGGTCTCAGCCAGGGCCCGATCATGCGCTTCTGGCGACATTTCCAACACGGTGGCCCCCAGTTCGTTCCAGAACTTGGCGACCCGCGTGACGGCGGTCGCCGGGGTGTTCAAGGTGGGGGTCACGACACAGACCCGCTTATCAAACAGCCCGGCTGAGGCGTGCTCGAAGCCACTCTGTTCGGAACCGGCCAGCGGATGTGACCCGACGAACGTCACCGCGTCGGGCAACCCCGTTGCCAGCTCGCGGCAAATGGCCCCTTTGGTACTGCCGGCGTCGGTGATGACGGTCGGCTTGCCGCAGGCCCGGGCCGCCTCACGCACGCCGGCGACAATGCGATCGACCGGCGTGCAGAAGATCAAGAGATCGCAACGACGGGCGGCCGCGGCCAGATCGGTCTCACCCTCGTCGATGACACCACGCCGGCAGGCTTCCGCGAGGCGCTCGGCACTGCGACCGATTCCGATCACGTGCTGGCCTGCCCCGCGCTGGCGAATCGCCAGGGCAATCGAACCACCGATCAGCCCGACTCCCACGATCCCAATCACCGGAAAGTCAGGTTGTTGCTGGGCCGTCGGTGCAGTCATGTCCACAGTGAATTCTCAACAGGCAGGATCCGGCACAACGGGGCCCGTGCGATTCCCCGGAACCGCAGCCGATCTCGAGCCGTTCTCCGCCCCTTCGTGGCGGCAACAGAATGCGCCTTCCGAAACGCTGCCCCACATTGCCCAGAGTATACCAACTCGATGCGTAAAAACAGTCTCGACGGTTGTGATCCAGCAGTTCCGCATCGGGACGTGATTTCGATGCAGGAGGCTTTCTTTTCGGAGTGTCTGATCAATCAAGATGGGTAACGTCGAGTTGCGGAAGATGAGTGGACGCTGATTCGAGGGGCCTTTTG
>JAFEBR010000109.1 GCA_018242565.1 Planctomycetota bacterium
CGTATGATTCTCCGGTTCACCGAATTGCGACCGTATTTGCAAGAATCCCGTCGTCAGCCCGATGGTGGAGACTTGGTGGTCTACGAACGATTTCGCTGCGCGGCAATGGGCCCTAGGCGGTTGGGCGTGCACCAACCTGCGCGCGGGTCGGAGCTAGTCGAGAAATATTCCGTACAGGTCGTTAAGACATGGCTGGGCAATATGCTGACCGATGCGCTGCGCCATTACTTGATGAACACCGAATAGCACTTCGACTCCGTATTCAACGGAGGACGGCAAACGGAGCAAAACGCGGCGCAGTCACGACGGACTGCGAGCCGTTAGGACTCGCACAGCAATCCGACAAGTAAGAAAGAAGCTTCGGATAAACGAGCGTCTTCAACTTGTTGCAGCGAAACACTTCAAAATCGAAAAATAGCGGAGAGGGGACTTGAACCCCCGACACACGGATTATGAATCCGTTGCTCTAACCAACTGAGCTACTCCGCAACGTAAAACGCGACGAATCGGCATTATAGCCGAAGGACGCGTGTTGAAAAGTTTGCCGGGCTGAAATTCGCGGATTCCAACGCGAATCAGCCATCCTGACCGGGCCATTCCGCGCTGCTGGACGACATGATCGACGAAAAGCTCGCTCTACCAGCCACCACAGGCCAGCAACACGACTCACTCGATCACCCTTCAGGAAAGGGCAGAGGCTGATAGCGGAACGGTCACGGCCGCCTGGGCCCGAGGACGGGGGGTGTCGCGAACTTTCAGGAACCCGGAAATCGCGACAATCGTACCCGCCAGTAAGAGGCAGATCAGCAACCAGCGACGCGAGTTCTTCCGCAGATCTTCGAAAATGGGCGAACGTCCCACCAAGGCCGAGGCGAAAAAGAACAGGGCGATCGCCAGCAGCATTTTGATGCCGAGCAGCATGTGGTACAGGGCGTCGCCTTTGTGTTTCTCGCTGACAATCACCAGGTAGTAATTGAACAAGCCGCTCAGCAGAATGACACCGATCCCGCCATGAACGAATTTCTTCCACCGGTTCAAAACCGCCGCCCGCAAACGAGCGTGCACGTCATCGGCCAATTCCGCAGATGCGGCCGGAATGAGTGCAAATCGCATGAAAAACGTCCCCCCCACCAGCAGAATCACCGTTCCCACATGCAGGATCCGCGAC
>JAFEBR010000010.1 GCA_018242565.1 Planctomycetota bacterium
ACCAGATCCAGGCCGACCGAGACAACGATCAGCAGGCCAGTACCGCCGAAGAAGCTGGCAATCACAAAGTCAATTCCCAGGAACCCCTGGACGACTGTCGGGATGACCGCGACCAGTGCCAGGAACGCCGCACCGACGTAAGTGATGCGAACCATGACGCGTTCCAGGTATTCCGCGGTCCGCTTACCCGGGCGATGACCCGGAATGAAGCTGCCATAGTCTTTCAGATTATTGGCCATCTCTTTCGGATTGAACGTGATGGCTGTCCAGAAGTAGCAGAAGAAGTAGATCAAGGCGATGTAGCACATGTTGTACACGTAGCCACGCTCACCACCGAAACCCAGCGCCAGTTGCTGAACAATGAACGTCTGTCCCAACCAGGTGTTTTCGATCTGCCGCAGAATGATCTGCGGAAACATCAACAGGCTCGACGCGAAGATGATCGGCATCACGCCTGCCTGGTTAACACGCAACGGCAATGACTGCTTTTGACCACCCCAGACGCGACGGCCGCGCACGTGCTTGGCGCTCTGTGTGGGAATTCGACGCTGTCCCTGGGTGATGAAAATGACTCCGACGATCACGGCGACGAACAGCAGGGCCAGAATCAACAGCTTCTCGACACCCGTTTCACCGCCCAAGCCCACATTCTTGGCTAGATAGGTTTCATAAAGGTGGGTCAGAGCTTTCGGGATACGGGACAGGATACCGGCCATGATGATCAAACTGATCCCGTTGCCGATGCCGTATTCGTCGATCTGTTCACCCAGCCACATCAGGAAGACCGTACCACTGGTCATGGTGATGGCTGCGACAAAGGTGGCGTAAAATCCGGCCCACCCCGTACTGTAAGTCTTGTAAAACATCCCTTCGCCCGCCTGCCCCGCAAGCAGTTTCAACCACATGAAACTCTGTACAAAACAGAGCGCGACGGTGAGATATCGTGTGTATTCATTAATCTTCTTGCGCCCGGCTTCGCCTTCTTTCTGCAGCTTCTCCAGGGGCGGGTAAACGCTGCCCAGCAACTGCAGAATGATTGATGCCGAGATGTACGGCATGATCCCCAAACCGAAGATCGTGCTGTTGCCGAAGTTCGAGGCCGAGAACAGCTCCACGAGCTGCAGAGTCTGCCCGAAGGCGTCGCCCGGGGTCTGCAGCTTCTTGAAGTTCGCGGCCATTTGCTCCTGGTCGATGTGCGGCAGGGCAATATAGAAGCCCATGCGGTACACAAACAGCAGCAACAGCGTCAGAAGGATCTTCTTACGCAGTTCCGGGATTTTGAAGACTGTGACGAATTTGGCAAACATGTTCAGTTCATCCTCTCTCAGCGAAAGGACCGGAGCGTCCGTTCCCCCGATGCATTTCCATATTCCGAACTCGAGCCCGGAACGCACAACTTCAAGACAGAGAAGGATCGCACAACGCGAAGTTTTTCACCAGACCTAGGCAATTCGCTCGGCCTGGCCACCAGCCGCCTGAATCTTCTCGATCGCCGCCGCCGAGAATTCATGGGCTATCACAGTGAGCTTTTTCTTCAGCTCACCCTTGGCGAGGACCTTCACGACATCGTACTTGCCGGAAACAATGCCCCGGGCTTCGAGCGCCGCGACGTCAACCACAGTGCCTGCTTCGAAACCCCGTTCCAGATCAGACAAGTTGACGACGGCAACGACCTTCGAAAAGAAGTTGTTGCTGAAGCCGGCCTTGGCCAGACGTCGGAACAACGGCTTTTGACCGCCTTCGAATCCCAGACGGCGCGCGTGGCCAGGATGGGCTGAGTGCCCCTTATCGCCACGACCAGCGGTTTTACCGTGACCGGAGCCTAAACCACGTCCGACCCGCTTGCGGTTCTTCCGTTTTTCAATTCCGCGATGCACATCGTTAATAATCATATTAGATCGTCACCCCGCGCAATCGCGCGATTTGTTCTTTGGTTCGGAGTTTGGCCAGAGCGTCGAGTGTGGCGCGGACCAGATTCATGGGATTGGTTGAACCGCGACTCTTAGTCAGGACGTCGTGGACACCGGCCGATTCCATCACGGCTCGCACGGTGTTACCGGCAATCACACCCGTTCCAGGCATCGCCGGGATCAGCACGACATGCGCCGATCCATAGTGCCCTTCCACGATGTGGGGAATCGTGGTTTCGGCCAAGGGGACCTGGACCGAATTCCGGTTGGTTCCTTTGACCGCTTTTTCGACGGCCTGCGGGACTTCAGAGGCCTTGCCGTAGCCCCAGCCAACCTTACCCCGTTTGTCGCCGAGCACGACCAGAGCGGTGAATGTGAACCGACGGCCACCCTTGACCACGCACGCACAGCGGCGGATCTGGATCACCTTCTCCTGCCCCTCGCGCGACGATTCTCCCCGTGATGATTCTCGCGACTCTTTCGATTCACTCGCCACAGCACACCCTTTTTTGAAAACGATGACAGACGCTTTTCTGCCTGTGAGTTTCGCGGTCTGACTTAATTGCCCTTAGAAATCCAATCCGCTTTCACGGGCAGCATCTGCCAGTGCAGCGATTCGACCATGATAGCGATACCGGCCGCGATCGAAAGCAACCTGCTTAATTCCCTTTTCGAGAGCTCGCGAGGCAATCGCCTGGCCGATCTTGATCGCCGCAGCCTTGTTGCCGCCATTTTCGCCTTCGGCACACAACGCCGTTTCGGCGGTGCTGGCAGCCACCAGCGAGTGTCCCTGCTGATCGTCGATGATCTGGGCGTAAATGTGCTTGTTGCTGCGGAAGACCGTCAACCGAGGACGTTCGGCAGTGCCCTTAACGCGTTTCCGCACGCGCCAGGCGCGAACTTGACGCTGATATTGAATTCGTTTCGATTTTTTCATGATACTTGGGTCAAGCCAAAACGGTGGTCGTGAATAGTGTCAGTTCCAAGCCGGACAGAAAGCGCCGGTCTGGTTTAGCCGCCGCTGGCAAACGCCTTACCGGCCTTCCGACGGACGTGTTCGCCTTCGTAGCGAATCCCTTTGCCTTTGTACGGTTCGGGCGGGCGAACTTTGCGGATCACGGCGGCGAACTGTCCCACAGCCTGTTTGTCGGGGCTCGACAAATGGATGTGCGTGTTGTCGGGCAGATTGCATTTGACCGTGGGAGGGATCGGCAGCTTGATGATGTTGGCGAAACCGACTTGCAGGTTCAGGGTCTTGCCCCCAATCGAGGCCTGGTAACCGACGCCAATGATTTCCAGCTTCTTTTCGAAGGGTTTCACAACCCCGGAAACCATGTTGTTGATCAGGCTGCGAGTCAGGCCGTGCAAGGCGCGATTCAGGCGTTCGTCATCGGGGCGGGCGATCACGATCTGCTTGGCCGCTTCATCGACGGTGACCTGCATGGCCGGATGGAACTTGAGCTTCAACTCGCCCTGGGTGCCCTTGACGGTCAAAACACCAGCGTCCACCTTGGCGGTGACACCGGCGGGGACGGGCACAGGTTTTTTTCCAATTCGCGACATAATCCACGTTTACCCTGAAAACTGCCGTTGCTAACCCACACGCCTGATCTCGAAACCCTGTGTCAAGGTTTCGTCATCATTCCGGCCTGTGGCACTCGAGATCAAACAAAACACCTGCGGCCGCCTACCAGACGGTGCACAGGACCTCGCCGCCGATTCCTTTGGTCTTCGCTTCGCGATTGCTCAGGATTCCCTGGCTCGTCGAAACGATCGAAATGCCCATGCCCTGCAGCACGACAGGGAGTTGCGGCATCTTCCGATACACCCGGCAGCCGGGCTTGCTGATGCGCTTGATTTCCTGAATGATCCGCTCGCCGTTCGGACCGTACTTCAGGTTCAGCCGTAGAATCTTCGACGGCTGTTGATCGACGATTTCAAAATCCCAGATGTAGCCTTCCCGGTGCAGAACCTGAGCGATTCCGATCTTCTCGTTCGAGGCAGGGATGTCAACGTAAGGTCGCTCGATCGCCACCGCGTTGCGAATGCGGGTCAGCATATCGGCGATAGGGTCAGTCATCATAAAATTACCAGCTCGCCTTCTTCACGCCAGGAATGAGTCCATCCAGCGCCATGTCGCGGAAACACAACCGGCACAACTTAAATTTCCGATAAACGGCACTCGGACGGCCACACAACTGGCAACGCCGCTCGCGCCGGCAACTGAATTTCGGTTTCCGGTTCGCCTTTTCGATTTTCGCCTTGCTCGCCATGCGTTCCCAATCCTCAAACTTTTGACGCCGTCATACAAAACAACACAATCTTACGTCCCCTGCAGAACGTCATTACTTCTTGCCTTTGCCCGCTTCGGGAGTCGCGAAGGGCAGTCCCAATTCCTTCAGCAGAACTCGGGCTTCATCGTCAGTCTCGGCCGTGGTGACCAGGGAAATGTGCATGCCCTGGACATGGTTGACTTTGTCGGCGTCGATTTCGGGGAAGACGAGCTGTTCGGACAGGCCCAGCGAGTAGTTCCCCTTGCCATCGAAGGCTTTCGGGTTCAGACCGCGGAAGTCACGCACGCGAGGCAGGGCTAGCGAAATCAACCGATCCAGAAATTCGTACATCCTCCGGCCACGCAAGGTGACCTTGCAGCCAATTTCCATGCCTTCACGGAGACGGAAAGCCGAAATGGCCTTCTTGGCTTTGGTGACCAGCGGCTTCTGGCCGGTGATCGTGGTCAGGTGACCGTTGGCCTCTTCCAGCAGTTTGCGATCCTGCGATGCCTTCCCCACACCCATGTTGACGACAATCTTGGTCAATCGGGGGATCGCATGCGGATTCTTCCGGCCCAGTAATCCGCCCAGCCGCGGCTGGATGTCTTTCGCAAAACGCTCTTGTAATCTCGCCATGTGATATCGTCCTCCGCTTGCCGCTTTCGCATCGGCAAACGTTTCATCAAACGCAAATTAAACTGTTTCTTCCGCACACCGAATCAGCACCCCACCAGATGCTGGTTCAGTCGTTACTTGGCGGCATAACGCGGCCGCGGGGGGCTGACCACCCCGAGATTCGTCTGGCACCGTTTGCACTGGCGAATCTTACTGCCATCTTCGTTGTATTTGTAGCCTACACGGACGCCCCGGGCGCATTTTTCGCAATACAAGGCCACATTCGAGATGTCGATCGGCATTTCTCGCGATAACCGACCCCCTTGCGGGCTCTTGGGGTGACCCCGGCGAACGTGCTTGTAGACGCGGTTCACGCCTTCGACGACCAGCTTTTTGCCGCCCTTCACCATCTGCAGCACTTTGCGAGGTGTTTGGCCCGCATCATCACCGATGGTCACGACGACCATGTCTCCTCGTTTAATCTTCATGGGTCAAACTACCTCGCTCGCCAGACTGATAATCTTCATAAACCTGCGATCACGCAGCTCACGGGCGATCGCGCCGAAGATGCGTGTGCCTTTGGGGTTCTGTTCGTTGTCGATCAGCACCACCGCGTTGCGGTCGAACCGCACGTAACTGCCATCGGCCCGTCGCGTCGGCTTGCGTACACGCACGATCACGCCACGAGCCACGTCGCCGGCCTTGACCGCTCCACCCGGAATCGCCTTCTTGATGCTGACGACGACGATATCGCCAAGCCCCGCGTAGCGCTTCCGCGTCCCACCCAGAACCTTGATACAATACGCGATTTTGGCACCGGTATTGTCAGCGACGTCCATTAACGACTGCATCTGGATCATAAGTTCTTCCTGCCTCTCTCTACTGCCTTACCGAACCAGAGTTCGGTCGATTGCTTATACGGTTTCTACATGCACGTCGGCTGATTTCCGGACGATCCGCACCAGGCTCCAGCGCTTCAGCTTCGACAACGGTCGACTTTCGATGATCTCGACGAGATCGCCAACGTGTGAATCGTTGTTTTCGTCGTGCACATAGCAGATCGTCTTGTCCCGCAGGATCTTTCCGTACTTCTTGTGCCGATACGTACGTGTCACTTCGACTCGCCGTGTCTTCAGTGTTTTGTCCCGCGTGACAGTGCCAATTGCTCGTCTGCGCATAAATCCCGCTCTTCAACCCAGATAATCGTGTGTAGGTTTGGTGTAGCTCTGTGTGTCAGTGTGTCTTCATCAGCCGGTGAGTTGTCTGGTACCTGGCCAGCACAACTCACTGTGCAGAGGGTTCTTGCCGTTCACGCAGAATCGTGTGAATGCGGGCAATCTTCCGGCGCGACTTGCGCATGTTGCTGGGGGCATCGATTTTCTCGGTCGAGGCCTGGATTCGCAACTGAAACAGCGACTCTCGAGCTTCCTTGAGGGTGAACTCAAGCTGCTCGGTGCTCATTTCTCGAAGTTCTTTGGCTTTATTCATGTCAGGCTCCCGGTCGGCGAGTGATCATGCGAACGCGTACCGGCAGTTTGTAGGCGATGCGGGCCAAGCATTCTCGTGCTGCGTCCTGGGGGATACCCGCCAGTTCAAACATCACGCTGCCGGCTTTCACAACAGCCACCCAGTGATCCGGTTCGCCTTTTCCCTTACCCATTCGTGTTTCGAGCGGGCGGGCCGTCACAGGCTTGTGTGGAAAAATACGGATATACAGCTTCCCGTCACCGCGAATGTACTGCATCGCAGCCACACGGCAGGCCTCAATGGTCGTGGCCTTAATGTAGCCGGATTGCAGAGACTGCAGTCCGAAGTCGCCGAGCGAGACGCGGTTGCCGCGTGTCGCATTACCTCTTATGCGTCTTCTTTGGCTTTTGCGGTGCTTGACCCGCTTTGGCATTAGTGCCATCGTTGGCTTCCTCTTCTGCGTAAGTGCCCAGGTTGATCCATACTTTCACACCGATCACCCCCTGGGCGGTCATCGCTTGTGCAAATCCGTAATCAATATGTGATTGCAACGTCGACAGGGGAATCGATCCCCGGGCTGCCTTTTCGCAGCGGGACATTTCCGCGCCACCCAGTCGCCCGGACAGCTGAATCTTGATCCCCAAGACGCCGGCTTCCATCACCTGGTCCAGAGCCCGCTTGATCGTCCGGCGGAAACTTCCCCGCTTTTCGAGTTGCTGGGCAATGTCTTCGGCGACGAGCTGTGCGCTCCGGTTCGCGTTGCCAATTTCAACGATCTTGAGATCCATCCGACGTCCGGTCAGATCTTCAAGCTCGGCCTTCAACCGATCAACTTCCTGCCCCTTCCGTCCGATGATGATCCCCGGACGGGCACAGTGCAGGTGCACAATCACCTGATCGCGGGTCCGTTCAATCTCGATCTTCGGGATGCCGGCGAACAGATATTTCTTCTTGATGAATTTGCGAATTTTGAAGTCTTCGACCAGCAGGTCGCCGAACTCCTTTTTCGAGGCATACCACCGGCTGCGCCAAGATTCGACGATGCCAACGCGGAAACCAGTGGGGCGAGTCTTTTGTCCCATAAGCCGAAGAACCTCTGTAGTTTTACTCTCGAAACGGAATATCGTCAGTTGCCGTTGCTGGCACTGTTATCGTCTGAAAATTTACTTCTGGGCCGGGCTGTCGATCGACACGTCGATGTGCGCGAAACGACGCTTGATCATATAGGCCATCCCGCGTGCCCGCGGCATGATCCGCTTGAACATCGGTCCGCCATTCGCCCGCGCTTCCACCACGACCATGCGGTCCACATTACGGGCCCCCTGGTCTTCCGCATTCGCCATAGCGCTCTTGAGCACCTTTTCGAGCATGCGGGCACCACGATTGGGGACGTACTTCAGCAGTTCAACCGCTTCACCCGCTCGTCGGCCACGAATCAGTGTGGCAAACGGCAGAATCTTGGTCGCCGCAATTCGGGCAAAACGATGTGATGCTTTGTAAGCCATGACAAAAATCCTTGTTTACTTCCTCACCGCTGTATCGTATTGGCGTTTCCGCAGGCGTTCCATCAGGCTGCCACCAGGAAACACAACTTCAGGCAGTCAAACTGCCGCAACGGGCCTTGTTCAGGCCTTGTCTTTTCCGCCCTTTGCGCTGTGGCCACGGAACGTTCGCGTCGGGGCGAATTCGCCGAGCTTGTGACCGACCATTTCTTCGGTCACATACACGCTGATATGGGTCCGGCCGTTATGCACCAGAAACGTGTAGCCGATGAAGTCGGGGGGAATCGTACAACGACGCGCCCAAGTCTTAATCGGTTCTTTCGAACTGGAACGGACGCGTCCTTCGACCTTCTTCAGCAACTTCTGATCGACGAAGGGACCCTTCTTTAACGAACGACCCATA
>JAFEBR010001099.1 GCA_018242565.1 Planctomycetota bacterium
GAGGTTTCGGTCGTCACCCCCAGTCAGGCGACAGCCGTCCTGGCCGACGAAGTGCGGACCGGCAGCCTGATTTTCAGCCAGGGAGACTGCCTGGCCGTCAAAGCCTACTCGGCCAGCCGATACACCCATGTCGCCACGGTCGTTGTTGAGGACAACGGCATTTACTGTTACGACTCGACCGCCGGTATTGGGGTCCGCAAGCTTCCGCTGGCGGAGTACGTGCAATCGCAGCGACAGGCGGTGTTGCATCCGTACCATCCACAAACTCCGTTCACGCCCGAGCAAACCCGGCAGGTCGCAGACCACCTCGACAGTCAATTGGGCCGCCCCTACGGAATTACCCATCACATGTCGGGCCGGCGGGCTACGGGGTTGCATTGCGCCGAGTACGCCACCGACGGCCTGATCGCCTGCGGAATTCTCCAGGCCAAAGCCCCAGCCCGCGTTTCCCCCGCCAGCCTGGCCGTGGGCATTTTGAAGGCCGATCTGTACGCCGCCACCGACAGTTTGCAACTGGCCCCCGAACCCACCCCCGTCCCCGTCGATGAAGGCTGCTGTGCACGCCTCTGGCGGGAAACGTGCCTGTGTACCGGGGCCTGCTATCGCCAACTGCTGGCCTGGTTCTGCTGCAAATAGCCCGACGCGTCGCCGTCACTCGCTGCCGGCATCGTCGGCTGTCTCGCCGCGGCGACCTCGCTGACCGATTCACTCCCACAGACGCGCCCGGTGCCGTTGGCACATTGGTACCGGGTCCGGTTCCCCGGGCGAACCGCAGGGCTCCGCCAATTGTCATTCCTGCATTGCAGGAAGTGCCGGTTTCCCGTTACAAATCGCCATTCACGATCACCCGCGGCCGGGCCGCGGGATTTTACGCATCCACAGACCCTCACTGGAGTTGCCGTGCGCTGGTCCAAAACGTTTATCCCCACGATGAAGGAAATTCCTTCCGATGCCGAAATTCCCAGCCATCAGTTGATGTTGCGGGCCGGGTTGATTCGACAGTTGATGGCGGGGGCTTATACGTACCTGCCGCTGGGCTGGCGCAGCGTGCGGAAGGCGGAACAGATCGTCCGCGAAGAAATGGACCGCGCCGGGGCCATTGAGCTGTTCATGCCGGCTCTCCAGCCGATCGACCTGTTTGAAAAAACGGGCCGTAAAGAAGCGTTCGGCAACGTGCTGATCAACTTCCACCTGCAGCGCGGGGACCGCAAGGTGCACCTGGCCCTCGGCCCCACTCACGAAGAGGTAGTCACCGATTTGATCGGCCGCCATCTCAATTCGTACCGTCAACTCCCCATCTGCGTCTATCAGATCCAGACCAAGTTCCGGAATGAAGAGCGTCCGCGATTCGGCGTGCTGCGGACGAGTGAATTCATCATGAAAGACGCGTACAGCTTCGGCACCAGCCTGGAGCAGCTCAACACTGTCTACGACCAGATGTACAAGGCCTATTGCCGCGTCTTCGCTCGCTGTGGCCTGAAATACCTGCCGGTCGAAGCCGAAAGCGGACCGATCGGTGGCGACGCTTCGCACGAATTCATGGTCCCCGCCAACAATGGCGAAGATCGCATCGTGCATTGCGAGCCCTGCAGTTACGCGGCCAATCTCGAACGCGCGGAAACCGGACGCAAGTCGGCGACTCAACCCGCCGACGCCCAGGCGGCGCCGCTGCAGAAAGTGGCCACCCCCCACGCGACGAGCATTGAACAGGTCAGCCGCATGCTCAAATGCACCCCGGCCCAGATGATCAAGACCTTGATCTATAAGGCCGATGACCAGCCTGTGGCCGTGCTGATCCGTGGTGATCACGAAGCCAACGAGGCCAAGATCCGTCGCGCCCTGGGGGCCAAGGCGGTGGAACTGGCCGACGAAAAGATGATCCGCGATGTGACCGGTGCGCCGGTCGGGTTCGCCGGTCCGGTGGGCATCAAGTGTCCGGTGATCGCCGATCACGACATTCCGGGCATCGCCAATGCGGTGACCGGTGCCAACGAGGCGGACGCCCATTACACCGGGGTCAACCCGGGTCGCGATTATCAATTGACGGGCACCCACGATCTGCGGATGGCTCAGGCGGAAGATCCCTGTCCGAAATGCGGCAGCCTGCTGAAGCTGGTCCACGGCATTGAAATCGGCCACGTCTTCAAGCTGGGAACCAAGTACAGCGTGTCGCTGTCGGCTGAGTACCTCGACGAAAAATAGCAGCGGCATCCGATGATCATGGGCTGCTACGGCATTGGGGTGAACCGCATCGTCGCGTCACTGGCGGAAACCTGCTTCGACGAAAACGGCCTGATCTGGCCGCTGTCGATCGCCCCTTACGAAGTGTTGATCATTCCGCTCAATGTGAATGAGGCCGAAACCATGGAGACGGCGGAACGCTTCTACCAGGAACTGGGAGCGGCCGGTGTCGACGTGCTGCTGGATGATCGTGATGCCCGAGCCGGCTTCAAGTTCAAGGACGCCGACCTGATTGGCATCCCGCTGCGGATCGTGATCGGCGGCAAAGGCTTGAAGGACGGAGTCGTCGAACTCAAATGGCGGACCGATAAAGAGCCCCAGAAAGTCTCGGTAGTGGACGCCATTAAGACAGTCCAGGAACTGCTGGCCGTCCGCCGCGCCGCCGACGCCCAAAACGTTCCCGCCTGATCACGGCCCCGCCCCCGCAGGCCCGCCGTTTTGGAGTGCGGCCGCCCGGCTGCCGCTTTTCGTAGTTCCGGATTTCTCCCCCCGCTGGACAGAAAAAACCAGGTCCACCCTTTTTTTGCGAGCTGAAAAAAAAGTTCATCCACAGATTTGCACAGATCAACACAGATGATTCCCCGTCCCGGGATCTAGCCACCATTCGACAGATCAACCTGTGAAGTAACTTTTTTATCCGTGCCATCCGCGTAATCCGCGGTTCCTTTTTTCTGGACCGACCTGCCGCCCACGCACGTCACGGCACCGCGACACCCAGCCACGACCAATCCCCACCTAACGAAGGGGGGGCGCACCGCGGGGGGGTACCGCAAGTCTCAAGCCCCGGCAAGTCAACATCCGCAGCGAGCCGCCGGGGTCATCCCGGCGGTATCCGCCTCCCTCTCAAATACCGGTGGAACCTGCCAGACATATCTGTCCGTCAGACCTCCGTGGGACAAGTTTCCAACTTGTCAGCGCACCGCCCCCACCCAGAATCCCCAGCCCTCAGCCCTCAGCCCTCAGCCCTCAGCCCTCAGCCAACGCCCCACATCTCGTTCGGCGCAGGTCGACCGGCCCGTCACCCCCCTTTGGAGTGCGGCCGCCCCGCTGCCGCCTTTCGTATTTCCGGATGCATCCCCCGGTGAACAAAAACAGCCTGGTCCACCCCTTTTTCGTCTGATCCAGACCAAGAAGTTCATCCGTCGAGTAGAGAAGAGGCGCACAGCATGGCTTCAAGTAGGATAACGCAGGGTCCATTAAGCGTCTGCGAGACGCGCTTGGCCATCGTGTTTCCAC
>JAFEBR010001100.1 GCA_018242565.1 Planctomycetota bacterium
GGCCGTCGATCGTTTCTGGCATGCCTTTTCCGATAACGTTCGTGGTGAAGACGCCTTGCACAAGGCCCGCGATGGCAAGGCCGCCGCAGCCCACTATCGCAAAGCGGCCAACGGATTTGTCAAAGTTCTCGAAGACCGCCCCGGCCGGGTCTGGACGCACGTCAGCTGGGCCAATTGCCTCAGCATTCTGGGTGACAAGTTTGGCGCGGTCGCCGGTTTCACCAACGCTATCCATCTGCGGCCCGATATTGGCTGGCTGTATGCCAATCGGGGCGTCGTCCACATGCATCTGGGCGAACTCGAGGCCGCCCGGGCCGATTTTGATAAGGCCATCGAACTCGATCCGGAAGACCCGAACAATTTCAGCAATCGCGCCGTGTTCCTGATGAACACGAATCAACCGCAGCTTGCGCTGGCCGATCTGGACGCGGCGATTTCATTGACCCCCCGCGATCCGAGTCTCTATGCCCGTCGCGGAATCCTGAATTCCAACCTGCAAAACCTGCCACAGGCCATCGCCGATTTCAGTGAAGCGTTGCAACTGAAGCCGGGCGATCCCGATTCGCTGCGAAACCGCGCAATCGCCCGCCTGTTGACGAAAGATCTCGACGCCTCGCTGCTCGATTGGCAGGAATTCGGCAAGGTCTTGCCGAACCACCACGAATCGTATTATTACACGGGCGCGATCGAACTCGGCCGGGCGCATTTCGCCGAGGCCATCGTGCAATTGACCCGGGCCCTGGAGAAGAAGCCCAACGACTCGCAGGCGTTGCTCGCCCGCGCGACGGCTTACCGCTGGTCGGGAGATCTGGCCGCCGCGAAAGCCGATCTCGACCTTGTCCTCGACAAGATCGAGGCCAATGATCCCAAGGCCGATAATCTCATCGAGCGGGCCGACCTGCTCAGAGCCACAGGCCAACATGCCGCGGCGGTCGACGCATACCTGCGATGTGTGACGCTGGCCCCCAAGCAGATCGATGGCTACATCGGACTGGCCCACGTCTATGAAGCCCTGGAAAAACCAATTCTCGCCCGCGAGAGCTACGACCGTATGGTCAAAGCGGACACCGCCGCACCGACACCTCGCCTGCGCCATGCAGCGTTTTTGCGAGATCAGCGAGAATTTTCCGAGGCATTGGCGGAATGCGATCGTGCTGCCCAAAAGGATCCGAAATCGGTCCTTCCCGGTTTGCTGCGTGCCAGCATTGCAGCGGCCCAGGGGCATTCCGACACAGCCCTGCAACAGGCGGAAGAACTCCTGTCGCAGGCGGCGCCACGCGACGGCAAGGTGCTGCTGGCGGCTCTCGAGGTTTACAGCTTGGCGCTCCGTGCGTACCAGCAGCAGTCGAATCCGCCTGCAGCACCTCAGGCCGTCGCACAATGCCAGCAGCGCGCCATCGAACTCTTGACCGAGATCGAAGGGCCCTGCTTCCATGAGTTGGTTTATCCAGAGCACAATCGGCTGGCCTGGAACCCCGCACTGGCTGCCATTCGCGATCTTCCGCAAGTCCAGGAACTGCTCAAGGGACGCAAATAAGTCGACGCCGGTAATGGCCTGGGTTTATGGCACTGCCCAAGGACCTGGGCGCATGCGTGCGTGTGCGTGCCGATGAGCCGTCAGGCTCGATAACAACGCCGCTGCCACAGGTGACGGAAGACGTCTTCAACCTGGCGAGCGAATCGCGGCGCGTTCATCAGAGGTGACCGCTGCAGGCGTTCCCGCAGCGACTGCCGCAGCGCTTGCAATCGCGGGGCATCGTCCGCCAGAGCTTTCGCGATCTGCACGTATTCCTGCGGATTTCGTGCAATGCACTCGGCTAATCCGGCGTTCGTCAACAGACTCACACCACTCCGCCCTACTGCCGTCGCGCCGGCCAGAGACACGACCGGAACCCCCATCCACATGGCATCGCAGGTCGTCGTCCCCCCACCCAGCGGGAAGGGGTCGAGCGCCAGGTCGATCTGGTGGTAGGCCTCAAGATATTTCGAAGTGGGCAGGTACTCGATGAATTCAATCCGTTCGGGAGCGACCCCCAGGCCCCGGAACTCGTCGCGCAGCCGGTCCCGATGACGACCTGGCTGCGCGTGCAGCAATAATCTCGAATTCGGAACCGCAGCCAGCAGTTTGCCCCAGACGGCGATCACGGTTGCCGAGACTTTACAGAAATTGTTCAGGCAACCGAATGTGAACCGCCCCGTTGTGGTCGCCGGCAGGGCATTGACCGCAGGTGCATCGTCGCGGACCGGGTAGCACCAATAGGTTTCCGGCAAAGCAATCGATTCTTCGGAATACGCCTGATGGTCAGGTTGCGGATCCAGGTAGGGGTCGGTCAGGCGATAGTCGATGGAACTCAGGCCGGTCGTTCCGCAATAAGCCAAGTACGTCACCTGAATGGGAGCCGGCCGT
This sequence comes from Planctomycetota bacterium, assembly GCA_018242565.1. Taxonomy (GTDB): domain Bacteria; phylum Planctomycetota; class Planctomycetia; order Planctomycetales; family Planctomycetaceae; genus JACQFH01. Next base: position 2,408 of record JAFEBR010001100.1, read on the forward strand.
CGGGCAAACGTCAACAGGCGATTTCCCGGCATATGCAGGGACAGATCGACCAGGATGTCAATCTGGTCTTCGCGAATGCGTTGGGCCAACTGCGCGTCAGTCAGCGTCTGAACATCTCGCCAGACAGCCGCGCGATCGCGGCAGGCCGCCGTCATCGCATCAGGATTTACGACCGAGGCATAACAGCAGGCGACAAAATTCTCGCGATCATGTGCCGCGAGCAACGGGAGCATGAACAACCCTACCGGGTGCTGGCGAAAATCCGCGGAAACGTACCCCACGCGCAGCGGTCGGTGAGGAGCACGGTCTGTCGGCGACGGTGGCAGCGCCTGCGAAAGCCCGACGGCATGCCGCTGATCCCAGAGGCGATGTTCTGCCAGAATCTGCTCGGCCGTCCAGCCCGGGCAGAAATTCAGGGTGTACAGAAAATTACTGCGGGCCTGGATGAAATCGGGATCCCGATCCAACGCCTGCCGATAGGCGGCCAGGGCTTCATCCAGCAATCCCTGGCTGGTCAGGGCCACCGCCAGGTTATTGTAGATGAGCGGCAGGTCCGGACGCAGTCGCAGTGCTGCCTGGTAGGCATCGACGGCTTCGTCCAACTGCCCCAGATCCTTCAAAACGTTGCCCAGATTACTGAGAGCGAGGGCGTTCCCGGGCGTGAGTTGCAGCGATTCACGGAGCAAAGCCGCCCCTCCGGCCAGATCTCCACGCTGATAGGCAGCGACTCCCTGGCGATGCAGTTCTTCGGCCCGCTGAGATTTCGAATCCGACGCCGCAACTCGGCGGGGCGTGGTATCACTGGCAACGTGACCCGTGGCCACATCCGAGCCCGACCCGCGCGGTTGATCCTCTTCGGGACGTAATCGCGAAGTCGAACAGGAGAGCGGCTCAGCTGGCCGTGCCACCGGACGAGTCTCGGGTGGGGCGTTGCCGCTGGCCGTTTCGGGGCCACAATCCGAATGTTTCTCCCAGGTGTGCCACAGAATTTGCGAAAAGTCCTGAGCGAATCGACGGCCGTCACAGAGCGGCGACGCTGCCATTCGCGTCCGTAATTCGGCCCGCAACCGCGCCAGTCGAGGCAGGTCACCAGCCCAGCGAACCGCCAGATGGACATAGTCGTCTGTATCCCGGGCAACCAGATCGGTCAGCCCCAGTTGAGCCAGGTGCGACAGCGTATGTCGGCTCGCGAATGTTGGTCCCGGGCAGGTGATTACAGGGACTCCCATCCACAACGCTTCACAACTGACGGTGCTCCCCGAAAAGGGAAAGGGGTCCAGGGCCAGGTCGACCTCGTGATACGCCGACAGATAGGCCAGGTAGGGGAGAGCTCCTCGAAATTCGAGTTGAGCCTCGGTCACCCCGTGAGTGGCAAACTGGTTCCGCAGCCGGTGTTGCAGGTCGGGCTCGCCCAGTCCGCGGTATTGCAGCATGAGTCGCGATTGCGGAACAGTCCGCAGAACTTTCGCCCACACGGCGATCACTTCGGCCGAGATCTTCGCGGGATTATTAAAGCTGCCGAATGTGACACGGTCCTGCGCGGCCGCCGGCAGCGGACTGACATCCGGAGCACCAGCGGGCGGATCAAAGCAGACATAGCCGTGTGGCAGGCGAATCACCTGCTCTCGAAAATCGGCCTCACGGCCGGGGGGAGCAACGTGGGCGTCGGCCAGCAGGTAGTCGATGGCCTGCAAACCCGTGGTCCCTTCATATCCCAGCCAGGTGAACTGAACCGGTGCCGGCTTTCTGGCAAACACCAGGAGCCGGTTATTTCCCGAGTGGCCTGTCAGATCGAACAGAATCTCGATTTCATCCTGCCGAATTTGATCGGCCAGTTGTTGATCCGACACGGCGGCCACGTCCCGCCACAGGTCTGCGGCCCTACGGATGCGAACCGTCATCTCATCAGGACTCTTCCGATCGGAATAGCAGATCACGGTCACCCGCTCCCGGGGCAGGTGCTCAAGAAGTTGCACCAGAAAGATCCCGACTGGGTGCCGCCCCAGATCCGGCGAAACAAAACCGATTCGTAACGGCCGACCGGGGTGCCGAGCCCGTGTCGCAGGTTGGGCCTCAACCCCGAACGACGCTGCGTGCTGCCGCTCGAACTCGCCATGGGCAGCGAGCAGGTCCTGCGGTGTCACGTGTGGACAGTAATGCAGCGCGTACAGGAAATTGCTGTGGGCCCGGGCGAATGACGGCGCCAGGTCCAAGGCCCGGCGATAATACTGCAGGGCTTCTGCGACCTGGCCTTGCCCTTTGCTGGCTTCCCCCAGGTTGTTGTAAACGCCAGGCAGGTCGGGCTGTTGTTCGAGACAGCGCTGGTAACAATCAAGGGCCTCGGCGAACTTTCCCTGCGACTGCAATCCGTTGCCCAATTCGTTCCACAAATCTGCATGCCTGGGAGCATACTGCAACCCCTGACGGCAGACGGTGATGGACTCGGCGACTTGCCCCAGGTGGCGCAGGCAACTGCCCAATAAAAAGTAAACCTCGGGCCAATTGGGCAACTCGTCGAGTGCCCGACGAAAACTGCGAACAGCCTCATCGAACTGCCCCACGTCGTAATGCGCTTGCCCGAGATTTTTATGAACCGCCGCCAAACGGGGATTCGTTTCCAGGGCACGGGTATAGCAATCGACGGCCTTGGCGATTTTTCCCTGAACATGAAACACATTGCCCAGGTTGTTGTGCGCCTCGGCAAAATCGGGACGCAATTCCAGTGCGTGTTGGTAGGCCAACACGGCCTCGTCCAGACGGCCCACTTTAAGTAATGCCTGGCCGAGATTGTTCTGGGCGTCGGCATAAGTTGGCTGCAACTCCAGCGCACGCCGGTACGCTGCGATCGCGTCCTCGAAATGGCCCTGAGCCAGCAGCGTATTACCAAGATTGTTGTGGACGACTTCGAGTCCGGGACGCCATTTTAAGGCGTCTCGGTAACAGTCACTGGCGCCTTCGAGTTGTCCGAGATCGTGCCTGGTGTTTCCCAGATTGATCAGTGCTTCGACGTAATCTGGCCGCAGGCTGAGCGCACGCTCGTAGCAGGCTGCCGCCGTATCAAAGCCTTTCAGATCACGCCAGGCGTTGCCGAGGTTAAACAGCGCTTCCGGCCAATCGGGTTTCTGGCTCAGAGCCCGCGAAATGAGTTCCACCGCTTGCCGAGGTTCACCCAATTGTGTGCAAACCACACCCAGCAAATGCGTCGCGTCAGCCTGGTTCGGATCCCTGTCGAGGATCTGTTGATACTCCCGCCGGGCCGACTGCAACCGGCCCGCCTGATGCTCTTCCAGAGCGCGGGCTAATTCGTTCGAAATCTCGGCCATGTTGGGAGGTCAGCACATTACGCAACGGAACTCAAACTCAACCCGCGCGCGACTTCGGACAATGCGGGAACATCACCCGTGAAAGAGCCAGTAAGCGCCATCCGTCTTGCCACAACCAGATTTCAGCATTCCCAATGCGGCTTTAAAGCAGATGTCGCGTTAAGGAACGGGGCCAGTCAATTTACCATTCGCGCCGACTCGCAATGAAAGCATATCACCCAGAATCCAGGTTAACCCCGATTTGCCATTTACGATCGTGTCGAATGTCAGCGGCACACCCTGCTGGGTGAAGATCGCGTCAATTGCCGCTTTGTTTTCCCCTGTCGCATTGGCAAATACCGCAGTATTGAGTTTACCGGTCTTCCCAAAATTGATGTTGCCTTCCGCGGCGAGAATTCCGGAACTGTTCCCATTGATCACCAGGTGGGTCCCATAGGTGTTGCTTCCCGCTCCCGAGTACACTCCGTTATCGCCAATCACGCCGACCGACACAATCGAACCCGTGCTGGCAATGCCACCATTGATGGTAATGTTACCGAGTATGCCGATTCGCTGAACGTGCAGACCGGCCACCGCCCGTCCTTTCGCCGCGATCTGCCCACTCAGGCCGCCGTTGATGGTCAGATCTCCGAAGACATTGCCCAGCGTCACGACCTGACCCGACAGGCCGCCGTTGACCCGCAGGCCACCAAATCGCACGAGACTGCGCCCCGCATCGGTTTGCACAACCGCGTTCCCATTCACATCGGTCTGGACCACGCCGAGATCCCCCTGGGCCGCGACCACACCCGTTGCGCCGCCATCTATCACGATGGAACTGATCAGGTTACCCCGGCTGATAATCCGTCCGGTCAGTGCTCCCCCCGAATGAATCGAAGTAACACCCTGAATCTGCCCCTTCGAAGAGACCAAGGCGCGGCCAATATCTCCTGCCAGGGTTTCAATGGTTCCCGTAATCGGACCACACGACACATCGATGTTGCCCATGATCGACAACGCCGAAACATTGGCGGTGAGGCCTGATGAAGAACTCAAGATCAGGTCGCCCAGTGCACCGTTACTCGAAATGGCGGACTGAATGGGAAGACCCGTGACAATCGCAGCGCCGGTTCCGTCAAACCGAATCGATTGCACGGTCGAACTCTGGTTGCGACCGGATCCCGATGTCCCGCCGACAGTCAGCGTCGCAGTGATCGACTGACCGTCGACGGTCTGGTCGGACAGCAGCACGGACTTGTCAGAGAACTCGTTGTCATTACAACCCAGGCTCGCGAACCAGGCCACTTTTTGAGATTCCGAAAACGGAACGATGTACAGGCCGCTGGCCTGGGCCAGTCGAGTTCCGTATGCCAGGACCTTCGTCGCGGTGTCGTCTCCCGCCGCCTCGGCCTTGATGCGGACTGACCCAACGGTGACCGATCCAAACGCCACGGCCTCTACACTTTTCGCAAGCACAGATCCCACCGTGATATTGTCGGCAGCGAAGACTCCATTGATGTTATCCGCGGGCAACCGTACCCCGCCGGTTGCAGAGTTCGGCAATGTCAGGTACGAGGCCATTCCCGACGTGATCGCCGGCAGGACATTGCCCTGAACCACGACATTGCGGATTCCGGATGTCCCTACCGCATCGAGTCTGGCGAGATCGAATTCGCGGCTGGAATTCGAAACGAGTTCCAGATCGAAGGGAATGTCGTCAGCACTGGTCGCCGGGTTGTTGTTGGTGACGCGGACTGCGATCTGCGGATTCACGCCCGCAGTCCCATCGTAGACGTACGAGAACGTCACGCCGGCCGGTGTGCCGGATGCAGAA
>JAFEBR010001101.1 GCA_018242565.1 Planctomycetota bacterium
AAGTCGGACTCGGTGCCGACAGGCGCCTTCGGCGGCCGGGCCGACGCGAGGTTCTCTCGCCCGGCAGTTTTTGCGGGCACCTTCGGCGAACAATTTCCGAAGATCATTTGAAAATCAGCCAGGTCGGGCTCTTGTTGCCAGTGGGTCAGGGTCTGCACGATCAAGCGGCGATACTCTGGCGGGTCGGAGGCGAGGAGTTTTACCCACGTCGTGAATTCGCTTTTCAGCCAGTCGAGGGCCTGTCCGCGGTGTGCCAGTGTGGCTGCATAATCGAGCTGCGATTCGTCCTCACCTAGCCCAGCGGCGGCGCAGGCGGGCTTTGTCGCTGTGTTGGATTGGGCGGTCGCCGCTCAGAGTTCAGCATTCCGCACATTCCGCACTTCCCCGTTTGACCGTAATCAACGGGCCGCTGCAGTTGTTTCCGGAGAAATCGGTTGATCTGCCATGTTGGCGTCCACAGTTGACCGGCGATTTCTGGGGAGTTCACTGGGAGCCAGAACCTTCCGCCCCGAAGTCCGTTCATCCTGCTGGAGTTTTGCCACCAGGCCCGCCAGAGTGCCACCCGCATCGGCCAACATTTGCTCTCTCGTGTGGAGAAGTTCTTCAAGAATCGGGTTCGTTTTCATTATCAACCTCGCCGAAAAATTCCGCTGGCGTGCAAATCAACAACAACCCGCCAAAACCAAGCAGTTGCCGTTTCGCGTAAACCTGTGGCAAAATATGGGCGTTGGCAATGTGCCGACAATTCTGGGTCAGCAAATATTCTACACCTGCGAACGCGGCTGCGGCAAAATGTAACGCGTCCGCCGCTGCCTTGGGGGGCATCATTGCAGCCGAGACCAGCGATTTGGCGATATTTTGCACCTCCGGGGTGCTGGGCACCAGTGGAATTCCCGCGAGAAGTCGCGATCGATCGCTGGCTGCGCTCGGATCGCCTACGGAAGCTTCGTTGATGACCAGTTGAGAGGTGGCAAGATTGAATTTGGGGCGTTCATGATGCCACCAGTCGCGAGCTTGATTTTGGAGAGCTGCGACATCGGATTGGCACTCGGACGCGCTGAGGCATGACTGACGATCGATGTTTCGATGTAAACAGCCGTCATGATGCTCTCCGAACCGTTCAGCCACCGCAAAAGCGCTTGCGAGATTTGCGGGATTCTGGCCGCACGGCGATGAGTTGTCAATTTTGACGGGTTGGGTGCGTTGGGAAGCCGTCACGGAGCTTGGGCCTTCTTCAAGAGCGCCGCCACATCGGCCCACAGTTGGGTGAAAACCCGCTGCTCGTCCGGCGGCAAGCTGGCCAGACTCGCCGCGTCGCGGATCGCGGCGAATCAGGGTCTCTCTGCCAGTGTGTCAACTCATGTTGCGCCCGAAGCCGGTCGTCGGACTCCAGTTGTTTGGCGCGAAGCTCCAGATCGGTGCGGAGCCAGTCGTGGGCGGTTCCTGGAAGGCTTTGCCGCAGACCATTTGGTTGTAAATGCCGCCGTTGATTTCAAACTCGGGGACAACGCCCCAAACAATCTGTTCGTTGTTACTTGCGGCGCGCTCGATGAACGTTGACAATGGATATCGCATTCGGAGCATGTGGACGCGGCCGGCCGGCGTTTCGAGGGCTCGACTTGTGACGCTTGCTCGGACGTAGTGACTTAGCATCGCAGTCGAGGCCTATGCGCTATGCACCCTGGCGAAGACGGTTGGCAGCAACCGAAATTGATCGACGATCCGATAGATCGGCTGAGCAATTGCCCGCCGTCCAAACTGGGCGAACCCGAGCAGCGTCTTCGCGTTCTCTTCGATTACGCTGCCGAGGCTCTCGTGATGCTGGACATCGACTCGGGGCGGTTTCTGGATGTGAATGCAGCCGCCGAGAAGCTCTTCGGGCTGCCCCGTGAGTCACTGCTCAAAATGGGGCCGTTTGAGTTGAGCCCGCGCTGGCAGCCCGGCGGTCTTTCTGCGGAACTGGGCGGGTCCAAGATCATGGAAGCGCTCCACCGTGGCGTCACCGCATTTGAGTGGTGGCATCGCAATGCGCAGGGTGAGCGCTTCCCTTGCGACGTGCAGCTGGTTCAGATGTCCTGGCAGGATCGCGTCGTCGTCCGTGGCTCCATCGCGGAGTCGAGCGACAAGAAACTTCTGCAACTCTCGGACGTGGGCCGTCGTGAGATCCACGAACGGATTGCCAGTGGCGCTTCTCTGTCTGAAACACTGGAGCATCTGGTGCGCGCGGTCGAACGGCACTTGCCGGGGATGCTGTGTTCGGTCCTGCTGCTGGACCGTGCGACGAACTGCCTGCGGCATGCCAGTGCGCCGAGTCTGCCGGACTTTTATAATGCGGCGGTAGACGGAATCGCGATCGGTCCGACGGTCGGATCGTGCGGTGCGGCTGCATTTCACGGCTACCGTGTCGTCGTCAGCGATGTCACAGACCACGGCAATTGGGCCGCATTTCGGGAACTTACCGAGCGAGCACAGATCAGGGCCTGCTGGTCCGAGCCCATCCTGTCGACATCGGGCGAGGTGCTGGGCACATTCGCGATGTATTACGGTGAACCGGCAGTGCCGGCTCCGTTCGAGTTGAAAGCCATCCAGCTGGTGGCGCACATCGCGGCGAACGCCATCGAACTCGTACATACGCAACAGTTGCTTCAGGAAATGAATGCAACTTTGGAGCGTCGCATTGCTGAAGCAACGCAAAACCTATTAGAGGTGAATCAGCAACTGAAGCAAGCGGAACTCGATGCACGTCTTTCCGCCACAGCCTTCCAGACGCACGACAGCATCATAATCACGAGCACGTGCGGTAAGATCCTTCGCGTCAACGACGCGTTTACCACCTTGACGGGCTATACCGCCGAGGAAGTCGTCGGAAAAACCCCTCGCGTCCTCCGGTCCGGTCGACATGACGAGCACTTTTATCGCGAGATGTGGCAGGCGATTTCGAGAGATGGGTTCTGGAGCGGACAAATTTGGAACAGGCGGAAAGATGGTCACATCTATTTACAGCGGTTGACCATCACTGCGGTACGGAACTCGTCTGGTGAAATCACGCACTTTGTTGGCGATGGGCAAGACCTCACGCTGGAGAAGCAGGCTGAAGCGCAGCGCTCGGAACTCATGGCGGCGCGGGCGGTACAGCGGGAACTGTTGCCGTCCAGCTTCCCCTGCCTGCCCAACTTCGATGTCTCTGCCGCCGTGTATCCGGCGGATCAAGTCAGTGGCGACTTCTTCGATGTTTTCACTCTTGCGGACAACTCAATCGGCATCGTGGTGGCGGACGTCAGCGGGCACGGGCTGGGACCGGGATTGTTAATGGCCCAGATGCAGGCGCATCTGCGTTCCCTCGCCGAACTGTGTTCTGATCCCGGCGAAATCCTGAACCGGGCGAATCGATTCTTTTCCAGGAATCAATCACGACACTTTGTGACCATGTTTTTGGTCTCCCTTGATGTCGCGGCACAATCCTTCAGTTACGCCGGCGCCGGTCACCAAGGATATCTCTTCAGAGCGAATGGGGATGTTCACATCCTCGAATCGACGAGTACTCCACTGGGTATCGTTGCGCATTGGACGCTGCACCCCCGGCAAAAAATCGCCTTGGCCGCCGGTGACATCATCTTACTGGCCACAGACGGTATCGAAGAGGCGATGGCTCCCAACGGGAACCTCTTCGGTCGGGAACGTCTGTGCGACTTGATACGCAATAGCTCCACGCAATCGGCCGCACGGATTCTCGAGGGGATTTACTCCGCAGTGCGTGAGTTTACCACGGGAATTCAGGCGGATGACATGACGGCGGTTGTTGTCAAGACGCTGGACACGCAGTAATGCCGATCAGCAGAACTGAGTTTGCTGCCATGCCCGGCTGCGGGTATTCGGCAGTTTCGAAGGTCAGGCTCTGCCTGCCGCCATCGGCCACCGTCGCTATCCAAAGGAACCGAGGCCGATCGATCGACGCTCGGATTGGCCGAGGCCGAATCCCCAAAACGGGCTGTGTCCGGCTCGTTTGCTGGTTAACGCAATCGTTGAATGCAAATGGTGGCCGTCCTGTACGGTGAAGTGGAGGACGCATGCTGCGGGGAGACTCGTTGGTGTGGCCTCTGGTCGCCCGCGAAATCCTGTGTCGGCACTTTTTCGGGTGGTGACCGGTTTGGAAGATTGGGCTCACGCAAAGCCGCAAAGCCGCCAAGGAGTTCGGGCACAATCGAAACAACCTGCGAAACATCGTGCTCGGATCGGGATTATCGCCGACGGTCACGTCCCAAGAACGCTCATCGAAACGTTTCAGGACAGGATTGTCACGCGGAGATTTTTGAACCGAGAGAATCCGCGGTCGAATGTAACGATTTCCAAATCGGTCGCCAGTGCGAACGCCGCCAAGTACGCGTCGGTCCAGACATTTGTGGAAAACGTCTCGAATTGCGTCAGTTTCCGCCATTCATGTTCAAAGCCTGCGGGCTCGTCGGCAAATCCAATACGACTGTCGGCCAGAAGTTCGTCGTAGGTATGCCACGCCCCCGTCATGTGCAACGCATCGGCCGGAAAGGCCTTGCGGTTCGTTGCCACTCTCAAGTATCCCATCTGGGATACGCGGCAGAACAGGCAACTGTGAAGCGCGACGGAATCCATCCAGTGCTTCGCGGATGGATGATGTGCGTGCGATCGGAAAGTCAGCGCGAGCCAGAAGTTAATATCAGGAAAGCGCAGTTCCCTCGTTGAGAATTTCGCCGATCATCTCATTCGTCAGATGGACACTTCCTGGATTGGCAGAGTCAATCAGCGGGAATGCGACCTGGCGCTGATTCTGCGCAAATCGCACGACGAGTTTTCGTGGCGGCAAGACGACCGTTACGGCTGCGCCCTCGGGTAGAGAGGGGGCGCCCTCAAAAACGACAACGCCATTTTGGATTCGTCCGGGAATTTCCATAGTGTTCCTATCGCGAAACTGCGGAAATCAGTCAAGGTGGGAAGGCTGTTTCCCCGTCAAGACGGCAATCACCTGCATTACCCGGCGCGTTGTGCCGATCCGGCCTGTCTTCCCCTGCTTCAATTGCCGGCCCGTCCAGTCCAGCTACTGCAAATGATCCCCCAGGGACTGCGACAGAAATCCCTTTTTGCGGCAGTGTGTGCCGGCCGGATTTAGTCGGATGACTCAAGCAAGTTAAGGAATGTCTGGATTCGCGGGCCGAACTCTGTTGCAGCCGCAAGTCGCACCAAGAGTTTATGGCATTCCGGCGACTCGTAGGCATTGAACTCGAGCGCCGCTAATGCGTTCTCGCGGATTGTTGATTCAACTGTCGGATTCCGCACGAAAGACTCCAATTCATCGAGGACGCCGGCACAGTCTACGAAGGCCCGCAAGGCCAGGCCTGCGTGCTGCCGGATCAGAACCTCGTCGCAACGTGTGAGCAGATCGCACAGGGCTTTGGCAATCAAAAGCCGCAGGTGCGGCGGGTCGATCCGAAAAGGCATGGACTGCAAAATTGCCAGTCGGACATACTCATCCTCGTCTTGGTCCAGTATTCCACGGGTTAATGTGTTAACAACTTGGACTGCGCTGCAATCAATCATTTCCTCGATGAGTTGCAGTCGATGGTCTCTATCCGCCGTGGCGTATTCCGACACGAGATGGGCGCTGGTTTTCATCGTTCGGCTATCGTCAATTCAAAAATGTCGAAATCGAGGATACGGGTCTGCCCTCAGGATACGTATAAGCCCGTCGCGTTCCCAGTTTCGAAGGTCAGGCTCTGCCTGCCGCCATCGGCCACCGTCGCTATCCAAAGGAACCGAGGCCGATCGATCGACGCTCGGATCGGCCGAGGGCGAATCACAAAAACGGTTGTTTCCTCCTCTTTTGCTGGCAAACGCAAACGTCGTGTCCATGTGGCGGCCATCTGTCACGGTGAAGTGGATGACCCAAGCTGCGGGGAGACTCGTTGGAGTGGCCTCTGGTTGCTGCGCGACCCTGACGCCTCCGGGGCGTCAAGGCCACCCGCGAGATTCCGGTGAAGCGGCGAAGACCTGGTGATTTTTGGGAATACAGCTCAGGCCATTCGCTCATGGCGTGAGTGCCCCGGGACCGTTTGTATCCCATCGCGGAACCTGCTGAAACGTGCAATCCACCCGCTGTCCCCATAGGGCTCGACGGGAAGGCCGTCGCTTAATCCCTGAACATCGATGCATTTGTTTTGGCGAGTGACGACCGGTAGCGGAATCTCGTGAACCTCAAGGAAATTCAGAAATTGAGCAAACGTCTGATCGACGGCATCGAACATCAGGCGATTGACGACACGTTTTGCACTGTCATCGAGCGAAAGGTAAGCCTGCTGCATCGGATCCTCCTGGGTGCCGGTCATTCCCCGTGTAACCTTCGCCTGCAGATACGCACACGCACGGTCAAAAACTTCTTCGGTGAGCATTTTTCCGAATGTCTCGAGAGCAGCCTGTTGATCTTCGTTCATGGGCTCAATTACCTCCCCATCGTAGGTGTACGGGCGAGACGATACCCCAGGATTCTCATAGTAGGGGGCGGTCCTCCGTAAATCGAGATTTAGTTAAAGCTTGGAAGCCTCGGCGATTTGGAAGAATTCAGTTTCGCCCGTTCCCTTACGAGGGTGGGTGTCCCCGGATCTGCAAAAACAGAATTCTGTGGAGAATGCCGAGGGAAATGGGGCCTTGGCCGAGGCTCAACCCCTCTCAAAGCAAGAACGGCGGAAGCAGGCTCGCCGGGTACGGAAGCTCATTCGCAAGGCTCGCGAGCGTGGTTTGGTGCTATCTGCCGCGGTGAGACGTGCGATGACACGCGCGGGGGCGCGTGTCGTAAGAAGCGGTGGAAGTGCGCTGTGGCTGGCTGGGGGAATGTGACTTGAGCGAGCTGCCGGGTTTATCCCGGCAGTATCAGCGTGGAGTGGTGATACCGGTCAGAGAAGCAGAATCAACTGCCGGCCGGGGGCGTGTCACGTGTGTCTGTCGCTAAAGGGACGGCGTCTGCTCGGGGCTTCCTGGGCCGAGTCGATCGGCGGATTCATCCCCTGTTGGAGAGGC
>JAFEBR010001102.1 GCA_018242565.1 Planctomycetota bacterium
AGGCCAGTAAGGCGAACAGTTCCTGCGACCCCACGAATCCGTTCAGGAAATAAAGGGCCGGGCCTGATCCGAGAGTACGTCCGAAAATTCGGCCCGAGGGGCGGTCCAGATACCAGGCATCCGCCTGCTGGCAAAACTCTCCCACGACCTGCTGCCATTTTAGCGGAGGCGGACAACTGCTCTCCTCAGGGGCGAGGGCCGATGCCGCAGCGGTGGACTGGTCAGTAACGGACACGGGTGTACCAGAGACTTCGGGTTAAGAGAGATCCAGCCGTTCGTCGGCGGCCTGAATCACGTCATACGTGCTGGCACTGTCGGGGGCGGCACGCAAGTCCTCGAGGAAATCAGGCGCCTGCAATAGTCGGCCCAGTCGCGCCAGCACCGAGAGATGCGTCCTCGAGTCGCGACACAGCACGAGAAAGTAGATGTCAGTCATGGTCCGCCGGGGAGCCCCGAAGGCGATACCCGACAGAGTCCGGCCAAACGCCACGATCGACGTTCCCAGGGCGTTGGGCAGCGGGTTTCGGGGATGGGGAATTGCCACCCCGTTCTCAAACCCGGTGGACATCACCTCTTCGCGTTCGAGAATGGCGGTCAGCAGTGTGGCCGGCTCCCAGATCTGCCAGGTACGACCGGCGACCTCCAACAGGGATTCGAGTACCGAACGCCGGGTACGCGCTTCGAGTGGAACCTGCACGGTTTCGCGACACAACGCGCCCGAGAGAGGGGAACCGTGGGTGATGGCCGTGTCCCGCTGCGATTCTTCGACCGCCGCTAATTCCTGCGCGTTGTACCCGCGCATTTCCTGTTCCAGCCATTGTCGGATTTCGGCCGGGTGGAATCTCCAACTGCCTTCGACGCGCTGGCCGGGAATACGTCCTCGGCTGACCAGCTTTTCAAGTTCGCGCCTGTCGCGACCAAGCTGATTCGCCAGTTCATCGAGAGTCAAAAACGAGTGAGGCATAAAACCACGGGGCAGGCCAACGGGGAGGAGTGCAGAACCCCGTAACATATAACGGTTGTTCCGGGAGAATGCTACATCGGTTGCGGCGCACTCCGTGGTCTGCTCGTTTGCCGGTGCGGCACGGTGCGTCGGCAATCCCACTGGTCGATTGCCGACATGAGACCGATGCCGCCGTGCTGCGTAACGAGGATGCCCCCCAGTCCCGTCAACGGGGATAGGGTTCGCTGCCCGAAGTCAGAAATCCGGGGATCATGCCTTCCAGGGCCCGCCGACAATCCGATAGCAGGGCTGCGTAATCGGTGAGCCGACAGGTCTGATTTGTCAGTTGCAGGTCATAGGCGCCGGTATACCCCGACGCTTCGAGTGCCCGCATGATTTCGGACAACGGCAGAATACCCTGACCGGGCAGACAGCGGTCATCGTCGGAAGTCGAGGCAATGCGTGCATCGGCCACAGTGGTCAGCTTGATCAGCGGGGCGAATTCGGCGATGCGACGGCGCAGTTCACGTTCCCGGCACATATGGAACATGTCGAACACCATGCCGACATACGGATGGTCGCACAGATCCAGCAGATCGCCAGCCGATTTCAGGGTGTCGAGAAACGACCAGCGATTTCCGGGGGCCCCTTCACTGAACTGCAGCGCAATCTGCACACCACGTTCGGCTCCCGCGTTGCCCAATTCACGCAGGGCATCGACGAGAATACGGCGGACGTGACGTTGGGTGTGGTTGTTCCGCGCTCCGGCGATTACCACCAGGCAATCGGCCTGCAGTTCGGCGGCCCAGTGCAACGCATCGCGGGCATCGTCGAGTGCGTCGTCGAACGACAAGCCGTCCGATCCAGTGAAGCCACCCGCATGGGAAAAGCTGGTGACGTTGAGGCCGCTGTCGCGAATCAGGTCGACACCGCGCTCTTCGCCGAAATCACAGAGCTTGCGGCGCCACAGGCCAATGTTGGTGAAGCCGGCATCGTGAAAGCCAACCACATCTTCCAGCAGGGACCAATGAAATGTCGTCAACTGACTGACCGAGATTCTGTGACGAAGGTGCGCACCGGCAGGTTGCGCAAGGCGAATCTCAGGACGTTGGGAATGGGGCATTCTCGAAAGACCTTCTGGGAGAAATCAGCCTTTGGCGTTCAATTTCAGACTGGCGTCGTCGGCGACATTCACCCAGACGTGCACATGGGGCACGCCGCGGAAATGCCAGACAAACGACGGTCCTTCAATGCGCCACACATCCCACTCGCCGTCATCTCCCAGATCGAGAGACGTTCCATCAGCCGCTTTGCGGTAAAAGGCCAGTCGACAGGCATCGAGTCCGCCTTGCGCGTCGAGCATCTTGACGGCTTCGGTGCGGTCGGCTTCCCGATACGGATCCAACAGCGCTTTCAACACGCCTTTGGCATGGTCTTTCTGGTCGGCAGACAATTCGCTGATCGGCAGGCCGGCGATGGCTCCGGTCTTACCCTTGAACTCCACCTTGCTTTCCTGGGGAGCCACGGCGACCAGCGCCTGCTCACGCTGCTTGCCCGAGAGCATCTGATACAGCTTGTTGGCCTGCTGGGCCTGTGGCCAGAAGACGTTGCCCGGATGTCCCACCGGTTCATTGAAGCCGGCAGCCGCGTGTCCGTAAAAAATCGGCCCGCCAAAGGCCACGTGATCGGTGGAATCGCCGTCGCACCGAATCGTCAGGTGCCGGCCGGTCATCACGAATTCGAACTGGCCTGAACCGGGCTTACCGAAGATGGCGATCGACTGTTCTTTGCCGAACGGTGCGCCGTCGGTGTCGTCTTTGAGCTGTTTGAAGATCCGGTCATGCCATTCCGGATTGTACAGGCCCGTGAAAATCTGCCGGATCAGGGCCTGCTGATCTTTCGTGTAGAAATCACCGGCCACGCTGAGCTTCGACAGGTCGGTAATGTTCCAGTTGTTCGACACATGCGTGCGCAACAAGCCGCGATCATCCTGGTAATCCCAGGCGAAGCAGACTTCTTCTTTCTGGCCAGGTGTCAGCGAGTCGTACAACTGCTTGACGAGCGATTCGGAAGTGGCTGCGGGTTTTGCCTGGGCGGGCAGACGTGCTGGGTTGGCACCGTGCAGCGTCGCGGCCACGGCAGCGGCGCCCACGATCTGTCCAAACTCGCGGCGGCTGAGCGCCGGTCTCTGATCACTGCCATCTGAACACGACGTGTTCAACTTCATGGTCTGCGGCTCCGACAGAAGTGTGAAATGAAGTTTGTACCGTCCCAGCGCTCGTCAGTATGACGTGGCTGCCAGAATTTTACCAGCAAGTTTTTTCAGACAATTCAGACATTCGCCAGCGCGCACGCGAAGTCGAGTTGTACGGCGACTTTGCCGGCCACGCGAATTTTGGCAGCCAGAAAAAAGGCATCACCCAGGCGCTCGGTCAATTCGACTTCAATGTCGAGCACGTCGCCTGGTTTCACCATCTGCCGGAACTTCACATTGTTCATGCGGGTGGCGACCGGTGCCTGGCCCGGCTGGGGTGTCACAGATTCCTGGGTGGCAATCAGCACGGCTCCGGCCTGCATCGCCGCTTCACACAGCAGCACCCCGGGAAAAATCGGCTGGCCGGGGTAGTGTCCGCGAAAGACATCGAGGTCGGCGGGAATCGTCTTCCGCGCCCGCAGTCGCTGTTCCGACACTTCAGTGATTTCATCGATCCACAGAAAGGGATCGCGATGGGGAATCAGCCGGCAAATTTCGTCTCGCGTCAGCACCAGGACCTCATTGGCCGGAAGTTGTCAGATACTTGTCCACATCGTTGGCCACGATGACCCCGTAATTCACCGCGCCCAGCCAGCCCGACATGATGATTCCCACGGAACCGGCGTGATACAGACCTGCAATCTGCTGCGGCAATTCGCGGCTGACTTTCAGTCCTTCGAATTTCGTGCCGAACGAGGCCCCCTGCAGGTGTCGCGTGTAATGCTCGAACGTCCGCGGCGTCGACGCTTCGACGTGTTCGATTTTCCGCCGCACGTCAGGGATGTACTTCTCGAGACAGTTGATCGTCGATTCACACAGGTCGGCCTTCGAGGCCAGGTAATCGGCTTCACTCATGTCGGCCCAGTCGCGGTAATTCGCATTCGTCGACGATACGATCAGCGAGCGGTTGCTGCCGGGGCGCGTGCGCGGATAATAAAACGAAAACGTGCGACTGCTGACCTGTCGGCTCAGCATGGCCTGGGCGTCGAACCCGCTGTGCTCTGAATGAAACAGCAGATCACCCAGGTCGTCGAAATGTTCCCCCGGTTTCAGGGCGATGTAGACCTGGCAACTGCTGTTGTTCAACCGCACGGCCTCGGCTTCTTCGACAAAGGCCTTATCAAAGTTCTCGGGACCGGCCAGGTTGAGAATCGTTGTTTTCAGATTGGCGTTCGAGATCAAGGATCGGCAGCCGATGCGCTTGCCGTTGACGACGACCCCCGTCGCCCGTCGGTCGGGAGAAATCTCGATCTTCTCGACCAGCGAGCGGATCCGCAGGTCGACGCCGTTGCGTTCCATCTCGGCTTTCATCAGCGTGACCAGCCGGTCGGTGCCCCCTTCGAAAGTGAACACCCCTTTGCTCATGAAGTTCGAGAACACGATGCCGTACGTGATCGCCGGGTCGTCGAGTGTCGAACCATTGGCGTACGTGATGGGCTCCATCAGCATTCGCACGACATCGGAACGGCCGGGGAAGAACTCTTCAAACAATTCGCGGGTGGTCTTCGACTGATCGTCGAAGAAGTTCATGCCCCGCGCCGTATCGAAGAACCGATCGATAGTTTCTTGCGCGATGCCGAATTTCTCTTTGATGATCCGGGTGAAATCGTCGCGATCGAATGTGGTTCGAACCGAGAACTGCGGGTTCTCGAAGCGGATCCCCTTGAGCTGGACGATCGAGTCGGCGATCTCTTTGGTCCAGTACTTGCGGCAGCTTTTGATCATCCCGACCGGAAAGCCGTGCAGAGAGATATCGAAGATGTGGCCCCCGGCCCGCTTGAACCACGTCGCCATGCCGCCCAACTGGTAGTGGTGTTCCAGCAGCAGCACCGAATGGCCGGCCCGCGCCAGGATATTCGCTGACGTCAGCCCGGCCAGACCGCTCCCGATGACGACCACGTCGTAGCTGTCGCGAGTACCTTTCAGAAAGTCTTTGGACATTATGCTCGAATAACAGAAATGAAATGACCCCGGCTCAACGCCAGGCCGGGCACAGCAGTTTAGTGCCACCGGCCAGCATGGAAAAGGGGTGTCTCGAAACTTATCTGGCCGTCCGCGGGCCACGGGCGGCCCCTGAATTGGCCGGCAACCCGATGCTCAAGCTTGAAAAATCGACACGGGCCGACGTATGTTGGCCTGTTCCCTGAATCCGCTCTTCCTGCTCGCGCGGGTAATCTGGCGAAGATGCCCCAGTCCACCAGCATCCAAGTTGCCGATCTGTTGCAGAAGGCCCGTGCCGGCGATGAGTCGGCCCGCGAGCGTCTGTTCGCCGCCTGTCGCAATTATGTCGAGATCCTGGCCCGTGCAGAAATGGCCAGTTGGTTGAAGGCCAAGGTCGATGCCTCGGATCTGGTCCAGCAGTCGCTGCTCGATGCGCACCGCGGTCTCGATCGCTTCCGGGGTTCAACGGAAGCCGAATGGCTGGGCTGGCTGCGGCGGATCGTCACGAACAACGCGGCCGATTATGTCCGGCAATATCACGCCGTCGAAAAACGACGCGCTGGACGCGAAGTCCCGCTGGCTGACTCGGCATCCGAAACGCCGCACTGGCAACTGGCGGCTGACGCGCCCACTCCCAGCCAGATTCTGTTGCAGAAAGAACGGCAACTGCAAATTGCCGACGCTATCGTGCGATTGCCTCCTGATTACCAGGAGGTCGTAGTGCTGCGCGATCTGCAGCAGCTTTCGTTCGAGGAAGTGGCGGAACGCATGGGGCGCTCACGGCCTGCCGTGCAGATGCTCTGGGCCCGCGCCATTCAGAAACTCCAGAAAGAACTGACAGGCCCGGAATCGAATCATGCGTCAGGGTGATCGACGGAGCACTCAGTAATGGATGACGAACGGCTGTTCGAACTGCTCCAGGAATACCAGTTGGCGCTGCGGTCTGGAGACGCCAGTCGCTGTGAACGCTGGCTGGCGGCGAATCCCGAACTGGCCGAGACGGCCCGCTGTCTGGATGCACTCGGGGAATTTTCGCGCGACTGCCTGTCGAGTACGTCCCGGTTGGATGATGTTCCGGCGACTGTCGAATTTCCCGCCGGGTGGCATGACGCGGCTGCCGTCCGCCCTGTGGCCAACTCGGCGGTGGCAGCGGTCGCGACGCCGTCGGCCCGACTGTTCGGCAAATACGAACTGCTGCAGGAAGTTGGCCGTGGTGGGATGGGCGTGGTGTTCAAAGCCCGCCAGCGTGACCTGAATCGCGTTGTCGCAATCAAAATGATTCTCTCGAATCAATTCGCCATTGAATCCGAGGTGAATCGATTCTATCGCGAGGCCCGTGCCGCGGGGAGTTTACGGCACCCGAATATCGTCGCCATTCACGAGATAGGTGAGATCGACGGGCAGCATTACTTCGCCATGGACTTCATCGCCGGAAAAAGTCTGGCGGAGTTGACGCGCAGCGGTCCGCTCGACGCCGATCATGCGGCCCGTTTGTTACTGTCGGTGGCCCGGGCCGTGCAGTTTCTGCACGACCATGGCATCGTGCACCGTGATTTGAAGCCCTCGAATATCCTGATGGATGGGGGCGGCACCCCGTATGTGACCGATTTCGGGCTGGCCAAGATTTTTGACGAGATCGGTGAGGCGACCGAAACGGGGACCACGCTGGGGACCCCGGGTTACATGTCTCCCGAGCAGGCGGCCGGCCGGGTCAGTGAAGTGACAGCCCGCAGTGATGTCTATGGTCTGGGGGCCGTGCTGTATGAGATGCTCACCGGGCGGGCCCCGTTCCGTGAAGATTCGCCGCATTTGACGATCCTGCAGGTGTTGGAAAGCGAACCGACACTGCCCGACAAACTCAACCCCCGCATCCCTGCCGAAATTCAGAGAATCTGTCTGAAGTGTCTGGAGAAGGATCCGCAGCAGCGGTACTCACAGGCTGCCGATGTCGCCGCCGAACTCGAGCGGTATCTGCGGCGTGAACCTCTGGAAGTTCGTCCGGCGGGCGCCTGGCACCAATTCGTGCGCTGGGTCAGGCGGGAGACGGGACTGGCGTCGCGACTGGCGATTATGTTCGCGGCGATACTGCTGACACAGTTTGAGCACTTTTTCAGACATCGTGCCTGGGATTACCATTGGGAAATCAAGGCGGCGATTATCAGTTGGGCCTGCCTGGCCTTCGTGTTCCAGTGGTTTCTCCGACGCGAAAAAACGGCGGAATTTGCCCGCATCGGGTGGGCCGTCACCGACCCGTTGTTTTTGCTGTACGTCCTGAAGAACGCAGAGAATATCGAGACGATTCTGGTGGGCTACCCGGTCATCATCGCTACCTCGGGCTTGTGGTTCCGCGAGCGACTGGTGATGGTCTCGACGCTCAGTTGTGTGGTGTCATATTTGACCTTACTGGCGCTGCGGCGGGAGCCGATTGCTTTGATTCATTACCCGGTGATTTTTGTCGCCGCGCTGCTCTCGATCGGAGCGGTGATTTCGTTCCAGGTGCAGCGACTGCGGACTTTAAGCCGGTATTTCGATCAGGGGGCTCCTTAGGGGTTGGGGAAGCGGACGAGGCAGCAGGGGGCACAGGCGGCCGGTCGGCCGGTCGGCCGGTCTTTTGCGGAAATCGTCCGGCGGATCGAGGGCGTGGCAGGCAACTTTTCAGTGAGCGGGGGCCAATTTTCGACGATTTGGGAATTTTTCCGGAACTTTTGTTAATCTTCCGGGTTTAAATAGAGCGGTTCCGCAATATGGTCGCGGTCTGTCTCGATCTCAGAGGCTGGGGCGGCTCGACAACTCCGGCAACTCTGCTCGGTCATTCGAAATTCTCGGTCATTCATTCCAGGTTCACACCAGAAAGCGAGGCGGTCATGGTTCGTTGTCTACGGTTGGTGGTGCCAGTGCTGGCAATCTGTCTGTTGGCTCAGGGCGCAGTGTACGCGCAGGGGCAGGGGGGCGGTCGCGGTCGGGGTGGCTTTGGTTTCGGTGGCATGGGCGGCATGGGGGGTGGCATGCTGCTGATGAACCCCCAGGTTCAGAAAGAACTGAAGCTTACCGATGATCAGACCGGCAAGATCCGTGAAATTCAGCAATCGGCCTTCCAGGGGGGAGGTCAGGGGGGCGGTCAAGGCGGCGGCCGGGGCAACTTCCAGAACATGTCCGAAGA
The DNA here is from genome assembly GCA_018242565.1 of Planctomycetota bacterium. Classification (GTDB taxonomy): domain Bacteria; phylum Planctomycetota; class Planctomycetia; order Planctomycetales; family Planctomycetaceae; genus JACQFH01. Next base: position 8,299 of record JAFEBR010001102.1, read on the forward strand.
AGAACGAACCAAGTTCTTCGAAGACATGCGCAAACGCATGGAAGAAAGCCAGAAGAAGATGACTGAAGTGCTGACGGCTGATCAGAGCGGCCGCCTCAAGCAGATTCAGTTGTGGGTGGGGGGCTATGCTGGTCTGCTCGCCAACGCCGAAGCGCTCAAAGAACTGAAGATCACCGACGACCAGAAAGAAGCCTTGAAGCTGACCACCGAAGAATCGGGCAAGAAGTCGGGCGAACTCTTCCAGGGCATGCGCGGTGCCAGTGAAGAAGAGCGGGCCAAGATAGGCGAGAAGTTCGCGGCGATCCGCAAAGAAACCGACACCGAATGTGCCGCCGTGCTGACTGACGAACAGAAGGCTCAGTTCGACAAGATGCGTGGCGAGAAGTTTGAACTCGATATGTCCCAGATGGGACGCGGTGGTCCTGGTGGCGGTCGTCGTGGCCGTCCTGGGAACTAGTCTGCAAAGTGTACAACAACTGGCCGGCATTTGCCGGCCAGTTGTTTTTGCAGCGTTGGCCGTGCTTCCCTGGGCACCTGCGGTTTGGTGGTTCATCTCACACTCAATGATTTGGAGACTCGTAACATGCGTAACGGGGTATTCAGTCTGATCGTCGTAGTACTTGTCGGATTTGGTTTCGCCGATTTAGCAGCCGCTCAGGGGCAGGGCGGGCGTGGTGGTCGAGGCGGTGCTGGAGCCGGTTTCGGCCGCATGGGGCAGGTGCAACTGCTGGGCAATCCCCAAGTCCAGAAAGAGCTGAAGCTCGCGGATGACCAGATTGCCAAGATCAAGGAAGTCTCCGACGCGTCGCGCCCTCAACGGGGACAGCGCGGCAATAACAACAACCAGCGCCCGACCGAAGAAGAACGGGCGGCTCGCCGCAAAACGGCTGAAGAGTCGGCGGCCAAGGCGACCGACATTCTGAACGCCGAACAGAAAACCCGATTCCAGCAGATCCGCATCTGGACGGAAGGCTCGCGAGCCCTCACCGACGACGAAGACGTTGCCAAGAAGCTGGGTTTGACCGACGATCAGAAGTCGGCCCTGAAGACCATTGGTGACGAATCCAACAAGAAGCGTGGCGAAATCGCCCAGGGCATGCGCGGTGCCAGCGAAGAGGCCCGCAAGAAGATCACCGACGATCTGGCGGCCCTGCGCAAATCGACCGAGGCGGAATGCATGGCCGTCCTGACCGACGACCAGAAGTCGAAATTTGACGCCTTGCGTGGTCCCAAGTTTGAATTGGACCAGTCGGCCTTCGGCGGCGGCGGTCGCCGGGGCCGGGGCGGAA
>JAFEBR010001103.1 GCA_018242565.1 Planctomycetota bacterium
CTTATCGAATCAGCGATATGCTGCGGACGCAGTCCTGTCAGTTCACGGCACTGAGGCAAACGGCGGTTTCGCTGGAAATCTGTCGAACGTGTGGAAATGTGTTTTCCACAAGAACGGGGATTTGCGTTTTGCGGGGCGAGCCACCAGCCTCCGCTCCATATTTATCTTGCGACTGCACCAGAAATGCATTTTGCATGCCGGTTTTTTCGGGGATGGGATTTCGCATGCGATTGTCCGAAAAAGTCGGCCATTCCTCGCATTTCGGGAAGCGGACAAGCCTGAATGGCCCCGTGGTGGGCGAGGCGATGCCCAGCAAAGTGTGGGGCGTGCGTAAAAAAAAGGCAGTCGCGGCGTGATGTGTCGCTGTTGTTCGAGCGGCCAAGCCGGGGGGCGTGCTTTTCGACCGATCAGGAATTGAATACGATCTCGTCCGCCATGAAAATCCTGCTGCTGATTCCGACGCTGGACCGCTCTGGAGCCGAGAAACAACTCACGCTCTTGGCTACACACTTGCCACGCGATGAGTTTTCAGTTCAGGTTGTGGCGTTAACGCGTTCGGGCCCGTTTGCGGCAGATCTCGAACAGGCGGGCGTTCCCGTCACCGTTCTTGGCAAGCGTTTTAAGGCGGACCCGCTGGCGTACTGGCGATTACGGCGATTGCTGAAGGAGCAGGCTCCGGACATATTGCACACTTGGTTGTTCGCTGCGAACACCTATGGTCGTCTGGCTGCCGGTCGTCATCCGGCATTTAAGACGATCGTATCGGAGCGGTGTGTCGATTCCTGGAAAAGTGGCTGGCAATTGGCGTTTGACCGTCGCTTGATCGCGCGAACCAGTTTGCTGGTCGGAAATTCGCAGGGAGTTGCCAGTTTCTACCAGGAACTGGGGGTTCCCGCTGAGAAACTCGCCGTCGTGCACAATGGGATGGATCTGCCTCCCTCTGCCGCCGTCGGCCGAGAGGCCGCACGGGCTCGGTTAGGGCTGGGGGACCAGACGCCCGTTATCGGCTATGTGGGACGACTGGCCAACCAGAAACGTTTGAAGGACCTGATCTGGGCCTTTGAACTCATTCGCGTGCAGGATGATCGGGCGGAATTCGTGATTGTGGGGGACGGTCCCGAGCGGGAAACGCTCGAGGATTTTGCCAGAAACCTGCGGATCCACGAGCGGATCAAGTTTCTTGGTCATCGTGACGATGCCACCCAGTTGTATCCGGCATTCGATCTGTTTTTCCTGGGCAGCGACTTTGAAGGGTTATCGAACAGCATCATGGAGGCCATGGCGACCGGTATACCGGTTGTGGCCAGCGATATTCCTCCGAATCGCGAACTGGTCGTTGATGGTGTCACCGGATTTCTGGCCCCGGTGGGCGATCGGGTGGCATTTGCCCAGTTGGGACAGCGAGTGCTGGGGGATCGCGAATTGGCACGGCGATTGGGTGAAGCGGGGAGAAATCGGATCGCCAGCGAATTTAGTATCGCGAAAATGGTGGCAGGTTACGTAAGGATTTATCGCGATGTGCTGGGACGTGCTGGCGCTGACCAAGCAACCGGGGCGGGGGCCGCACCGTGAATAAAGCCCTCGTTAAAAGTGTGTCACTGGCAGGGGCCCGCGTCGTGTCGCGATGACCTCGTCCGCGAGATTTTTAGGGAAATCGAATCGGCATGTGTGGAATCACCGGCGTGGCCTGGACGGCAGCGGCTGTCCCGTTGGATGCGGCCGTTCTGGGGCGGATGACGACGTCGATCGCCCATCGCGGCCCCGATGACGCCGGATACTATCATTCCGCCCTGTGTCCCGATCGGGCGCCGTCGAATTTGCAGGAATTGCAGTCCCTTTCGCCGGCACTGCCCGGAGTGCCGGGGGCAGCCCTGGGCTTTCGGCGCCTGGCGATCATCGACGTGGCCGGTGGACATCAGCCCTTGTCGAACGAAGATGGAACGATCTGGATTGCCTTTAATGGCGAGATCTACAACTACCTGGAATTGAAATCGGATCTGGAGCGCCGCGGGCATCACTTCCGGACATCGAGCGATACCGAAACGATCGTGCATCTCTATGAGGAGCAGGGCGTCGATTGCGTGCGGTCGCTCCGGGGTATGTTCAGCTTCGCGATATGGGACAGTGTGCGTCGGCAGTTATTTCTGGCACGTGATCGGGTGGGCAAAAAACTGCTGGTGTACCGCCTGGAGTCCAGCCGCCTGTTGTTCGGCAGTGAATTGAAGGCGCTGCTCGCAGTGCCCGGCTTGCCGCGCGCGATCGACCCGGTCTCGCTCAGCGATTATTTGACGTATCAATATGTGCCTCATCCGCGGTCGATCCTGCAGGGGTTCCAGAAACTGCCCCCTGGTCACCGCGCGTTGTACCGGGATGGCCAATTGCAGGTGGACAGATATTGGCAGCCGGCGTTTGCGAGTCCGCCGCCGACCGGCATCCCGGCGACCGCAGCTGAGGCCCGGCAGACTCTGCGCAAAACTCTGACAGAAGCTGTGCGACTGCGCATGCGCAGTGATGTACCGCTGGGGGCCTTCCTGTCGGGGGGGATTGATTCGACCATCATTGCCGGATTGATGCAGCAGCTTTCGGACAGGCCCATCAAGACCTTTTCGATTGGATTTCCCGTCAAGGCTTTTGATGAGCGGTCGTACGCCCGCATGGCTGCCGAGCGGTTGAAAACCGAACATCATGAACAGGTTGTAGAACCCTCGGCTCTGGCCATTTTGCCCAAGCTGGTCGCGCATTACGACGAACCGTTTGCCGATAGTTCGGCCATTCCGACCATGTATCTCTCGGAAATGACCCGGCAGCATGTCACGGTGGCCTTGTCGGGGGACGGCGGCGATGAACTGTTTGCGGGCTATGACCGGTATCGGGCCGTGCAACTGGGGGAGCGATTTGACCGGCTGCCGGCGTTCGTGCGCCGGTTTCTGTCGTCTGGATTCTGGCAGAGACTGCCGGCCTCGACACGTCAGAAATCACGCCGCCGCAGGCTGAAGCGGCTGTTATCCGCTTTATCATACAGTCCGGAGCGGCGGTATCTGAAATGGATCAGCATATTTGACGACAGCCGCCTGCCTGGACTGTGGAGTGATTCGCTGCTGGAACGGCTTGGGGGAACTGATTCCGCAGAGTTCCTGCTGCAGGCTTACGCAGCCTGCCCCCAGAGGGATTTCACCACGCGGACAACGTGCGCCGATGTGCTGACGTATCTGCCGTGCGACATTCTCAACAAAGTCGATATCGCGAGTATGGCATACGGACTGGAAGTCCGTTGCCCGTTGCTCGATCAGGAGGTGGTCGACCTGGCGGCGGCCATGCCCATTGACTGGAAAATCCAGAAAGGGAAGGGGAAGCAGATTCTGATCGAGACGTTTGCTGATCTATTGCCACCGGCCATTCAAACGCGGAAGAAGATGGGTTTTGGTGTGCCGCTTGACCACTGGTTTCGGGGTGAGCTGGCACCGCTGTTGAAAGACGTTTTGCTCGATCCCCGCAGCCTGGGGCGAGGCTGGTTTCGTCCCCAGGCGGTGGAACAACTCGTGGATGAACATGTCAGCAACCAGTGGGACCACAGTTATCGACTCTGGGCCCTGCTGGTCTTGGAACTGTGGCAGCAACATTATCTCGATTCAGCGAACTGAGAACGCAGGGTCGGTCTCGCGGGCGGGAGACGAGTTTGACAACTTCGATTCGCGCCCTTTAATCTGTGCCCATCATGCCATTAATCGAACACCCCACCGGGCACTATCGTTTTCTTCCGGGGATCGCCCCGTATTCCTGCGGCGTGGTGGCCTCTCCGGGCTATGAAATCGTGCACGTCACGTTTCAGGAGCCGCCTCCTTATCGCACCGGGTTCGAACGCATTGCCCGGTTACTGGCCGAGAATAACCGCCCTAAAGGCGCCCTCTGTGGCGTCGAGTTGCGGTGTCCGGTTCCGTATACGTTTGACGGGTTTGCCGCATTCAACGCCGAGTACGCGTCAATTCTGCGCGGGTGGGGAGTTTTTGTGGAGGGCGTCAATCCCGTGCCGCGGACCAATGTGGCCCCCGTGGTCAGCGCACCTGCGGAACCGCTGCTGTATGGTTTTTCGTACACCCGCCCGGCGAGTGGAAACGTGCCGCTGACGTTGATCGTCGCCGGCGGTGGCGAATTGCCCGAAGGGGTCCTGTCGCGGAAAGCCATCGTCGCATTGGGCGATACCACCGTGTCGGGGTTGTCGACCAAAGCGAAGTTTGTAATGGATCTGATGGAGAATCGTCTGCTCGGACTGGGGGGAAACTGGTCTCAGGTCACCGCCATCGATGTCTACACGATCCACCCGTTTGATTCCCTGATGCCGGGGATTCTGCTGGGACGCGTCGGGGCTGGCGCGATGCATGGGGTCCACTGGCACTACACTCGGCCACCGATTGCCGAGATCGAGTTTGAAATGGATCTGCGCTGCGTCAGAACGGAACTCCGCATTTGAATGGGGTAGAGGGCCGTCTTCGATGACCGCCTCAGCCCGCTCATCCGGTAATGTCACGAGCGGCCGCCAGGGGGGCGCGGCGAGGTTCAACGAACGGCAGCGCTTCTGTAGACGATCTTGCCACCCAGGTACGTGCGGTACACGGTGAGATCTTTGATTTCGTCTTCCGGACAGGTCAGGAAATCCTGATTCAGAATCACGAAATCGGCCAGTTTGCCGACTTCGAGCGACCCTTTCTCTCGTTCCTCGAAAGTCAGGTAAGCGTTGTTGATCGTATACAGTCGCAGGGCCTGTTCGCGCGTCAACTTTTGCTCGGGGTGCAGTGGTCCGTCGCTGCGACGTGGCGATCGGGTCAGGGCGATCCACATTCCCAGGAAGGGGTTATACGGATTGACCGAGCGGAGACTGCCGATTTTCTGCATGTGATCCGAGCCACCCCCGATGATCACTCCGCGCTCGAACAGCGTGCGGTAGGGTTGGAAATAGGCGAGGCGCTCCTGGCCGAATTGAGTCAGCAGGGTCTGGCCATCGAGCCAGAGCCAGGCGGGCTGTAAGTCAGCCACGATGCCCAGGTCACGCATCTGGTCGATGGCGCTCGCGCTGAGAAAATTACAATGCGTGATACAGGGCCGGCGGTCGCGCACCGGCAGGTCTCGGTTGATGGCCGCATACGCGTCGATCAAGGTCTGTACGGCGCCGTCGCCTACAGAATGAGCTGTCATCTGCAGGTCATGTTCCAGGGCCAGTCGCGCAATCGCGGTGAGTTTCTCGGGATCGATGAACCGCAGTCCGCGATAGTCGGGATCCGTAATGGAGTAAATCCGGCTGACTCCCCAGGGTTGTTTCATGTACGCGCTGCCGGTGAGCATGCCTCCATCCAGGTAACACTTGATGCCCCGCAGCCACAGGCGGTTGTCGTAGGCGTGCAGGGGATGGGCGGCGGCCTGCTCGATCCGTTGGGTAATCTTGTCGAGCGGTTGTTGCGCGTCCACCGACAGGTTCATGAACACGCGGCAGGTCAGTTCGCCCCGGTCCCGCAGTTTCGTGTGCAGGGATACGGCGTCATCACTGGTGTCTCGATCCGCGATGCTCGTGATGCCGACGGAATTGTAATCGGCCAGCAGGCGTTTCAATTGGAGAAGCTGCTCTGCCTCGCTGGGGGACTTGCCGGTCGGTCCGGATTTCACGAGTCGGGTGCAACTGCGGAGGATTCCGGTCGGTTCGCCGGTGTCCGGATCGCGTTCGATGCGTCCGGGACCGCCGTCGGTGATTTGAAAGTCGCGGTTGATGCCGCTGCGGGACAGGGCCAGTGAATTCAAAGACGCATCGGGGCCCGTGGCGAACATGACCGGATGTGACGGAGCAACACGATCGAGTTCCTGGCGAGTGGGATAGCGCTGATCGCGCAGACGCGTGATGAAGACCTGGCGAATCACGATCCATTGACCCGCCTCCACGATGGCAGCCCGCGCGGCAATGTACTGCAGGACGTCGGCAATCGTGTCCATTTCCGGAATTGGATGATCGAATTCGTACGTGGATGCGGCGACCGGATGCACATGCGAGTCGATGAGACCCGGCAGGACTGTCTTGCCTCCGAGGTCCAGCAGCAGGGTGTTTTCTGTCCCGAGGGTTTTGATGTCGTCAAACTTGCCGACCGCCAGAATGCGGCCGTCTTGAATCGCCAGGGAGTCGGCCACGGTGAAATTGGCATCGACTGTTACGATCTTTCCATTGCGCAGAATGAGGTCGGGGCCTTTGGCCTGTAGGCTGCCATCTGCCAGGAGCAGCAAGATGAGTCCGGTCCAGCAGGCGATGCGATCGTGGCGTGCGATGCTCAACAATGTGGATGCCATACGGGCGACTCCTGTAGCGAAGGGGATCGGGTTGCCTTGCGTCACCTGCAGACAGGTGGAAACGGCGCTGGGACTGTCGATTGGCTCCGCGCTGCGTCGGTCATTGTGACCGGACCTGCCCGACTGAGGAAGTCTGCGGGCGGAAGTCTGGGAGGCCTGTCGCCCGATCCACACAGCGCGGGTCGAATCGCTCATGGCAGTCTGAGTCGGCCAACTTGGGAGCGTTGAAGCCCATCGCGGGGAAGGACTTGGGGCCGATTCGCGGGGCGTTACATGGGGGCAAAAGTTTTCGGCCCCTGAGGTTTAACCTGATCGAACTTTCTCGTGATTTGGAAACCCAGGTCTTTTTTCACAATTACGGTTGTCAAAATTATTTTAGGTGCCTAAAATCAGGTGTATGTGAAGGATCGAGACGTCCTGGGAGCGTTTGTAAGTCGCTCTTGATTCTGGAGTTGAGGAGTTCGTGACGGGCGCTGATCATGAAAACGGTCCTCGAGCAATCTGATGGTGAGTTTTTAAACGCACTGCATCGGATTGGTCCGAAAACGGTTCAAGACATTTGTGAAGCGGTCGGGGTCACTGCCACGGCCATTCGCCAGCGGTTGTGGCGTTTGCAGGGGCAGGGGTTGGTGGCTCGGGAACTGGTTCGCAGCGGCCGTGGTCGCCCGCACTATGTGTATCGTGTGACCGATAAGGGCTTGCGGCAACTGGGAGACAACTACGGTGACCTGGCCATGATTTTGTGGCGGGAAATTCGCAGTTTCCCCAACCCGGAAGTTCGGGAAGCAATCACCCAGCGAATTCGGGATGTCCTGGTCGCCCGCCTGGGAAGCTTCACCGATTTGAGCCTGGAAGAGCGGATGGAGCGTTTGCGGACGGCCCTGCTGTCTCGGGGGTATGACGTAGAGGTCGGTGGCGGTTCGGGGGCGTTGCCCATACTCAGAGAAAACAATTGCCCGTATCAGGAGTTGGCAGAAGAAGATCGCGGAATTTGCGTCTTAGAACGCGAAGTCTTCGAGCAGGCTTTGGGTGCGGAAGTGCGGCTGACACAGTGTTGTCTCGACGGTCACCGATTTTGCGAATTCGAGGCGACAGAGTTGCAATCCAATAGGACCCCCGGGTAATCATATTCCAACCGATTCGGGTTGCAATCGGCACGCGGATGCTCCGCGTCCATCGAAAACTGCGGTTTACGAGAGATCAAAATGACTTGGATTGAAGGACGATTCGAAGAAGGCGTGATCACGACCACGCTTGAGCAGGGAATGAACTGGGCGCGTCAGGCCAGTATCTGGCCGATGACGTTCGGGCTCGCGTGTTGTGCGATTGAAATGATGGCGGCCGGCGCCAGTCGCTACGATCTCGACCGTTTCGGTGCGGGGGCCTTCCGAGCAACCCCGCGGCAGGCTGATCTGATGATTGTCGCCGGGACGGTGACTTACAAGATGGCCAGTCGGGTACGCCGTCTCTACGAACAAATGCCTGATCCGAAATATGTCATCGCCATGGGCGCCTGTACCGTCGGTGGCGGACCCTACTTCAAGTGGGGTTATCACGTCGTGAAAGGGGTCGACTTGGTGGTTCCGGTCGACGTGTACGTGCCGGGGTGTCCCCCGCGCCCGGAAGCCCTGTTGGAAGGGTTGATGCGGATTCAGGACAAGATTAAGGCGAAGCGGCTGGCTCGCGGTGTGGCGGACGAATTGCCTGTACCGCACCACAACGGGTATGCCGCGATGCCCGAATTGGTGGAAGTCTAATTTAATCATCATGTGACGAAGTGCGTTGGGCGGGGGTAACCCCGCTGGGGGGCTTCGGAACTCGTTTGTTGTACAAGTGAGCGCTATGGCGAGTCTGCTGAAAATTGAGAACCTGTGCGTCGCCGTCGACGACAAGTTGATTCTGAAGGGGGTCAACCTGGAAGTGCGGCAGGGTGAGATTCATGCCCTGATGGGGCCGAATGGCTCGGGCAAGAGTACGCTGGCTTATGCCCTGATGGGGCATCCGAAATACGAAATCGTCGAAGGTAACATTTCGGTCGATGGTGCCAGCCTGAATGAACTCGAACCCGACGCCCGGGCCCGGATGGGGCTGTTTCTCGCCTTCCAGTATCCGGTCACAATTCCCGGTGTGAAGGTTGCTGATTTTCTGCGGCATGCGGTTTCCAATGTCCGCAATCCAAATCGGAAAGAGGGGGAAGGCCTGATTCCGATGCGTGATTTCCGCAAAGAGCTGAAATCCCGCATGGAAGAGCTGGGAATCGACCTCGAATTCGCCCGCCGGTATCTGAATGATGGGTTTTCCGGTGGTGAAAAGAAGCGCATGGAGATTCTGCAGTTGGCCATGCTGCGACCCAAGTTCGCCATTCTCGACGAAACCGACAGTGGTCTCGACAGCGACGCCGTGCGGTTTGTGAGTGAAGCGATCTCGCGATTGTCGGGTCCCGACATGGCGATTGTGATCATTACGCACCACGAACGGTTGCTCGAATTCAACGTGCCGCAGCAGACGCATGTGATGCTGGCGGGGCGGATTGTCGAAGATGGTGATGCCCGTCTGGCTCATGAACTGCATGATCAGGGGTATGCCGGAATTCGTGCTCGCCATCCCGCCATTGCGGCGGAGGAACAGGAAGAAACGGCCGCCCGTCAACCGGGGGCCGCGGTGGGTGCGCGAGGGTAATTGACTGGTGTCTGTCGGGAGTCCTGGTGCGCCGGGGGCCCGATGCAACGATGCAGGTGCGACTTGCTGATTCATCGCCAGCCGAAAGGTTTATCGGTCTGGCAACAGGAGCTGAAACGCCTTGTCTACTGAACTGAAAACGGCCTTCGAAAACGAAGTCGGAGTGGGTGATTATCAATACGGGTTCCATGACCCGATTGACAAGTACGTGTTCACGGCCCGCAAGGGACTCGATCGTGACATCGTGGCCCAGATTTCCGAGATGAAGGGCGAACCGGCCTGGATGCGTGAGTTCCGCCTGCACGCGCTGGAGATCTTTTTCTCGAAGCCCATGCCGCACTGGGGGGGCAATCTCACGGAACTCGATTTCCAGAACATTCACTACTACGTCAAAGCATCGCAGTCCCAGGAAAAGAGCTGGGATGACGTTCCGGAAGACATCCGCAAGACGTACGATCGACTGGGGATTCCCGAGGCCGAAAAGAAACATCTGGCCGGTGTGAAGGCCCAGTACGAGTCGGAAGTGGTCTACGGCAGCCTGCAGGAAGATCTGGCGAAACAAGGGGTGATTTTCACCGATACCGACTCGGCACTCCGCGATCATCCCGACTTGTTCCGCGAATACTTCGGCACGGTGATTCCGTCGGGTGACAATAAGTTCGCGGCGCTGAATTCGGCTGTCTGGTCGGGAGGGTCGTTCATCTACGTTCCGAAGGGAGTCAAAATCGACTTCCCGCTGCAGGCCTACTTCCGGATCAACTCCGAGAACATGGGGCAGTTCGAGCGGACCCTGATCATTGTCGATGAAGGGGCGTCGGTGCACTATGTCGAAGGCTGCACCGCCCCGACTTACAGCTCAGAAAGTCTGCATTCGGCGGTGGTCGAGATCATCGTGAAACGCAACGCCCGTTGCCGTTACACGACGATTCAGAACTGGTCGAACAATGTGTACAACCTGGTGACCAAGCGGGCCATGGCCTACGGCGACTCACTGATGGAGTGGGTGGACGGCAATCTGGGTTCGCGGCTGACCATGAAGTATCCGGCCATCTACCTAATGGAACCGGGGGCTCGTGGTGAGACCCTGTCGATCGCCTTTGCCGGTCCGGGACAGCACCAGGACGCCGGTGCCAAAATGGTGCACTGTGCCCCGAACACCTACAGCCGGATCATCTCCAAGAGCATTTCCAAGGGGGGCGGCCGTTCGAGCTACCGCGGCCTCGCCAAGGTGGTCAAAGGGGCCGCCAGTTGCAAATCCAACGTGGTCTGCGACGCCTTGATCCTGGATAGTGCCAGCCGCAGTGATACCTATCCCTACATCGAAATTGAACGTGACGATGTCACCATCGAGCACGAAGCCAGCGTTTCCAAGATCAGCGAAGAACAGTTGTTCTACCTCATGAGCCGCGGGCTGACGGAAGCCGAAGCGGCGTCGATGATCGTGACGGGGTTTATCGAGCCGCTCGTGAAAGAGTTGCCGATGGAGTATGCCGTCGAAATGAACAAGCTGATTGAATTGCAAATGGAAGGATCGGTCGGCTAACGCAGCCGTCCTTACGATCGTGCGTGGCAGCGCCTGGGCCGGATTCCGGACATTGCGCCGCGAGCGGTCGTCCTCCTTACGCCGAGTCTGTTACCCAGAGTGTCTCTCATGCCGTCTGCTGTTTCCGCACCCGCTCCCCGTACTGCCAAAGCGCCCGGCTACACGCCGGCCCAGTTTGAAGAGTTTCTGGCTTCGCGA
>JAFEBR010001104.1 GCA_018242565.1 Planctomycetota bacterium
ATTTTCGATTGACAACCGGCCGGCTGTGGTGCAGAATCGATCGCTGAGGCAATCATGCTGTTCGTGACGGGCAGCTTTCCAGGGTAATGACGCCCCTCTGTGTGCAATTCAGCACGCTGAGGGGCTTTTTTTTGGCCACAGGTTTCTGATAACGGGATTGGACCACAGATATGGAATTTGCAGGGAATTCAGGTGCTGCTGTTGCCATGCCCTTTGCCCAGACGGGCTGTGGTGTTCGGGTCGATCTGGAATGGCGAATCAAAGCCTGTCTCCGCGAACGTCTGCCTGGGCTCAAGGGGGAAATCTTCGTCACCGTCGTCGGTGGTTCTGCCGTGATTCGCGGTTCTGTGCTGTCGTTGATCGACAAGAATCGCTGTATCGAATGCTGTCGACACGTTCCTGGGGTGCGGAAGGTTGTGGATGACCTGCTGGTGAGCGCTTGAGTCTGAGCAGACTCGATTGCGGGCCTCGGGGAGTTTCTACCGGCCGTCTGAGCGCCCCTACTGAGAGGCGTCTGGCCCGGAGCTGCCGGTTTCCGGGCGCGGTTGCGGGCGATGTTGGGCACCGTGCAGCAGGCCGCTGCCGCGATGTAGTGCGCCGGACCCGAATTTCTCGCGGATCAAGTCGGCTGTCTGGTCCAGCTGAGATTGTTTCGCGTGCTCGGCGTCGGGAAACAGCGACTGCTGGACCTGATGCCCACCTCCGAACCCGCTGACACCCACGCCGAGCAGTCGGATTCTCTGGGTGGCCGCTGACAGACAGGAATCGAGAAGCTCTGCCGCGGGTTGCCAGATTTCACTCGTCGATTGGGTGGGATTGGCCAGGGATTGCGAGCGGGTAATCGTCTGAAAATTGGCGTAGCGAACTTTGAGATGCACGGTTTTGCCCCGCATGCCGTGACGCCGCAGGCGACGTCCCACTTGATCCGACAATTCCATCAGCCAGGCGCGCAATGCCTCGCGATCGTCCAGATCCATGGCGAAGGTCGTTTCGTGAGAGATTGACTTGGCCTCTCGATCAGGAATGACCTGCCGATCGTCGTGCCCGTGAGCCAGTTGCCAGAGATGTTCGCCGGATTTTCCGAAGTGAGATTGCAGCGTTTCGGGTGACATCAGGCGGACATCACGGATCGTCCGTACCCCGAGTCGCTCGAGGGCGGCACCGGTGACTTTGCCGACACCCCACAATCGGCCGACCGGCAACGGATCGAGGAATTCCTGTACCGCGTGCGGGGGGACCACCACAAATCCATTGGGTTTTTGCAGATCGCTGGCAATCTTCGCCAGGAATTTATTGGGTGCGACCCCGACCGAGGCCACCAACCGGACTTCGCGGCGGATGTCGTTTTGAATCCGCCGTCCAATGTCAGCGGGCTTTCCAAACAGCAGTTCGCTCCCCGTCACATCGAGAAATGCTTCGTCGAGTGAAAGGGGTTCGATCTGCGGAGTGTATCGTTCGAGAATCTGACGAATCTGGTCTGAGATCGTGGCGTAATAATCCAGGCGGGGACGCACAATCGTGGCGTGGGGACACAAGCGCAGGGCCGTGGCGGTGGGCATGGCACTGTGGACGCCAAATCGCCGCACCGCGTAATTGGCGGCGCAAACGACTCCGCGCTGGCGGGGGCTGCCACCGACGATCAAGGGCTTCCCCGCCAGTTCGGGCTGGTCCCGCTCTTCCACGGATGCGTAAAACGCATCCATATCCACATGCAGAATCATTCGTGCGAATCGGCATTCGAGAGGCTGTGAGTCATTTGCCACGTCGTTCATTGTACCGGCACGACCGACATTTCGAGAGGAGAATCAGTTGCTCAATCGAAACCGACCAGAGACGCGGCGTCCCTGCGATCCCGACCATCGTCGGGCGTTTACCCCGCCAGCGTCTCCCGGTACATTGGGATCGCAGGCGTGGCCGAGGAGAGATTGTGAAATCGGCTGTCCGCAGCGAAGTCATTGCCGGGTTTTCGGAAGGCTTATGATGAATCAGATCATTTCGCGACGCGATCTGCTGTGCCAGACCGGCATGGGCTTCGGCATGCTCGGGCTGGCGGGGATGCTGTCGGAATCCGGCAGTCTGGCCAGCGACAGCAAGCCGAATGCGGCGTCGGCCTTCGCAGCGCCATTGGCGCCGCGCCAGCCCCATTTTGCCCCGCGGGCCCAACGGGTGGTCCATCTGTTCATGAATGGCGGGCCATCGCAGGTAGATACGTTTGACCCCAAACCGGCCCTGGCGAAATACCATGGCCAACCCCTGCCCAATCCGAATCTCCGAACAGAACGCAAAACCAGCGGGGCGTTCAAGTCCCCGTTCAAATTTGAAAAGTTTGGCCAGAGCGGGATCGAAGTCAGCGAACTGTTTGCCAAGACGGCCCGCGCCCATATCGATGAGATGTGTATCATTCGTTCGATGTATGCCGATGTGCCGAATCACGAGCCTTCGTTGTGGTTGATGAACTGTGGCGAGGGACGCATGCCACGGCCAAGTATGGGATCCTGGGTAACGTATGGATTGGGATCAGAAAATCAGAATCTGCCGGGCTTCATTGTGATGTGCCCGGCGGGATTGCCGATCACCGGCGCCCTGAACTGGCGCAGTGCATTTCTGCCGGGTGCGTTTCAAGGGACTTACATCGACAGCCAGCACACGGACGTCAGCCGACTGGTGGAGAACATTCGCAGTCCGGTATCGACTCTGGAACAGCAGCGGCAACAATTGGATCTCGTTCGGCGCCTGAACGATCGACATCTCGCGGAACGTGGTGGCGATGCGCAACTCGATGCGAGAATTCAATCGTTTGAGTTGGCGTTTCGCATGCAGACCGAAGCGGCCGAAGTATTTGATATCGGGCGAGAACCACAGGGCCTCCGTGATGCCTATGGTACGAGTGCCATCGGGCGTCAATTGCTGATGACGCGGCGGTTGCTCGAACGAGGCGTGAGGTTTATTCAGTTGTACAGCGGCGCTTCGCAGCCTTGGGACAACCACTCGAATCTCGAAAACGATCACCGTCGGCTGGCGGGTGAATGGGACGGTCCGATTGCGGCGTTTCTTACCGATCTGAAACAGCGTGGCCTGTTTGATTCGACTTTGGTGATGTGGGGTGGTGAGTTTGGGCGCACGCCGGTCGCCGAGTTGCCGGAGCTTTCTGGCCGTGACCATAACCACTATGGATTCTCGATGTGGCTGGCCGGGGGAGGAGCACGCGGTGGGTACGTGCATGGTGCCACGGACGAATTTGGGTTTTCCGCCGTTGAGAACCGTGTGCATGTCCACGACTTACACGCGACCGTATTGCACCTCTTGGGGTTCGACCACGAAAAGCTGGTTTACCGGCACGCCGGTCGCGATTTTCGGTTAACTGACATTCATGGAAATGTGATCTCCGCGCTGGTGTCGTGAAGATCTGTAAGAACAGACGAGATTTCAGAGTATGGACAGTCACGCGACTGAAAAACTGCAGTGGCATGAACCCGCTGCCTATCGCCGTGCTTGTGCGCGTCGTCGCAGCCAGGAACAGCCCTGGGAACGGCTGAAAGTGGCGGCCTGTATCGCGCTGGGGCTGCTGGCACTCTACGCGTATATGGTCTTCACCCAGCCGCCGCAACCCAATCGCCCGGGATGGCTGGTTGCCACCGTCATCTCGGCTGCGGGGGGATTTTGCTCGGGGTACGTCTTCCCCTGGCTGATCCTGCTGATGCCCAATTCCATCGTGATCCTGTCTCCGAAAGGGGTCAACAACAACATTATCGGGTATGGTGCCAGAATCCGGTTTTGGGACTGGCGGGGAATTTCGGGCTGCCGGATCGGTACCGACGACATCGCCGGGCAGAGTTTTCGGATCATCGCCCTGCTCGACGGCGACGGGCGTGAGCTGGAACGCTTTGGTTTGCGGGCCGACCTCGACCTGCAACAGGTTCGCAGTCTGCTGGAGTCGCACGGCAAATCGCTGGTCGTCGAAGACGCGCCGGCCTGAGCGCACGCGTCGAGGTTCGACGGGGGCCGGCCAATCGATCAGGCGCGCGGGAATGGAAAAGCCAGGACGTCCGCGATGGAGCTGGCTCCCGTGGCGACCATCAGTAATCGATCAAACCCGAGGGCGACTCCGGCACAGGGGGGCAGGGACGCTTCCATCGCGGCCAGCAAGCGGTTCGACATCACCAGCGGAGGCTCTCCCGCATCGACCAAGCGCTGCGACTCTTCCGACATCCGTCTTCGCAATTCCACGGGATCCGTCAACTCGTGATAGCCGTTGCAGAGTTCGATTCCCGCGATATACAGCTCAAATCGTTCGGCCACAGGCAGTTCGTCTTCGCGAATGCGGGCAATGGCGGCTTGCGAGGCCGGATAGTCGATGAGAAACTCGGGACGCGCGCGGCCCAATTGCGGTTCGATGAGTTCGGCCAGCAGCAGGTTCAACCAGCCATCGCGGTCGTCGGGGGACATGCTC
Organism: Planctomycetota bacterium; assembly: GCA_018242565.1. Classification (GTDB taxonomy): domain Bacteria; phylum Planctomycetota; class Planctomycetia; order Planctomycetales; family Planctomycetaceae; genus JACQFH01. The sequence continues at coordinate 4,451 of JAFEBR010001104.1, forward strand.
TCGGGAACCACAACCCCGCGGTCATCGCACAGGCGGATCAATTCTGACGTAGGCATGCCGAGCGCGTCGACACCGGCATATTTTCGAAAGGCGTCGCGATAGGTCGTTCGCAGAAACGGACCTGCTGGTACGGTCCACCGCTGCGGTGTCTGGGGCCATGACTCTGCGACTTCCGCAAACGCGGCCAGAACCAGGTCTTCGACCACCTGCATCTGCTCCCAGTGCGTGTCGCCGACGCGGTACCACTCGATCATCGTGAATTCGGGATTGTGTCGCTGCCCGAGTTCGCCAGCGCGAAAGACGTGTCCGATTTGATAAATCGCCGTGGCACCCGCCGACAGCAGGCGCTTCATGGCGAATTCAGGCGATGTTTGCAGATAGACGGCCGGGTTGGCGCCGTTCACCTGGAACGGTGCCAGGTGCGGGTCGACCACCCGGTCGTGCGACAGCAGCGGCGTATCGACTTCGAAATAGCCGCGATGGTCGAAGAACCGGCGCGCGGCCGCGAGCAGCCTGGCTCGCAGTCGCAGCATGTCCAGCGAGGCGGTCGGTAAATGGTCGGACATGTCTGCGTAAAGTGGGGCTGTCACCTGAATATCGACAGGCGGCCTGGTCAGCCCGCGACTTTGGTTTCCTTCTTCATCACGCGGCCCATTTCCCGGACCGCTTGACGCAGACGATGTTCGTTTTCGACCAAGGCCAGTCGCAGGTAGCCTTCGCCATCTTCGCCGAAGCCTCGGCCCGGACTGACGGCGACTCCCGCTTCTTCCAGCAGCATCATCGAGAAGTCAATGGACCCCATGCTGGACCAGGGTTCCGGAATCTTCGCCCAGACGAACATACCGGCCCGGGGTCGATCGATTTCCCACCCCAGACGTTCGAGGCCGTCGCACAGCACGTCGCGTCGGATCTGGTACTCGGCGGCCAGCGATTCGATGGAGGCGTCGCAGTGCCGCATGGCGATAATCGCCGCGATCTGAATCGGCTGAAAGATACCGTAGTCGTAATAGCCCTTGATGGTGGCCAAGGCCCGCACCATTTCTGGATTGCCGGCGCAGAACCCGATGCGCCAGCCCGCCATGCTGTAGCTTTTGCTCATCGTGGTGAACTCGACGCCGACGTCGATGGCACCGGGCGTGGCCAGGAAACTGGGGGCCTGGTAACCGTCATAGCAGATGTCGGCGTACGCGAAATCGCTGATGACCAGGAAGTCGTACTTCTTGGCTAAGCGGACGAGTTCGACAAAAAAGTCCTGTTCGATACAGGTCGACGACGGATTGTGGGGGAAGTTTGCGATCACCACTTTCGGGCTGGGATAGAGGTGTTCGCAGGTGTACGCAATGTTCTCGAGAAACTTCGATGGATCGCGTACGTCGAGAGCAATGACGTTGCCCGACGCGAGCACGACGGCGTACACGTGAATGGGAAACGACGGAGCCGGAACAATGGCCGTGTCGCCCGGGCCCAGCAGCGCCAGGCACATGTGGCTGAAGCCCTCTTTCGAGCCGATCGTGGCGATGATTTCATTCGCCGGATCCAGACGCACGCCGTAGCGCTTCCAGTACCGTGCGGCTACCTCTTTGCGGAGATTCAGAATGCCGGTCGAGACCGAATACCGATGGTTCCGCGCGTCGCGCACGGCTTCCGCCAGTTTGTCCGAAATCGCGGGATCTGGGGGATCGGTGGGATTGCCCATCCCCAGGTCAATGACATCGATGCCCGCAACCCGTTTTTCGTATTTGACCTTGTTGATCTTGGCGAACAGATACGGCGGCAGCCGTTTCATCCGGTCGGCGACAGGAATCGAAAAAGGGTTCTCGGACTGGGGTGTTTCGGATTCACTGCGCATGGACGTAACCGGTTTTGTATATGAGCGTCGTTGTTAACTCAGCGGGTCGCCGGGCGATCGGCCAGTTCAACTGACCAATCATCGCTTCGGATTCGCTGTTGCGCCGTATTGTAGCGCATTTTCCCAAATGGGCAAAGGTGAAGGTGCAAACCGTAACCCGCCGTCGGCTGACGTGCCGAGCACTCGTTTGCTGATCACCGCCGCGACGCAGGCTGTCTGGAAACGACACCGCCTGTGCCCAGTCCCGCCGCTCTCAATACCAAATTGAGCCAGCTTCGGGGTGGATCCGTTTAGAGTCCACAACCCGTGCCAAGGTTCGCGGTCAAAACAGGCGTTTTGCGGCTTCGTCCCAGATGGCTTTGCCGGCAAACAGAACCAGCAGCACAGCGGCAATCCACAGGAAGACGTCGGTCAGCGTGCTCGGTGCGATTCTGCGATCCGTCCGTCGATAACGGAGATAGACCGTGGCGCAGCCGATGACCGGGAGCGTAATGCCCTGCGCGAACCCGCCGAATTTCACCATTCCGACCGGGTCGGGTTCGTACAAATACAACGTCAGGGCAAACAGCGGAAAGAACACGCAGAGGATCTTGATCATCCGCAAGCGCTGGTGCGCGTTGTCGTACTTAACGAATTTGGCCATGCTGAAAAAGTCGCTGACCAGTCGACTGTGGCTGGCCGAGGCAACGTACAGAGTTTTGAACAACACGGCCGATCCCCCCACGACGAACAGCCAGAAGGTCCAGTTACCGAACACCAGCATGTACATCTCAGCCAGAGATTTCATGGTGTTGGTGCCTGCCGGAATCAAATGCTCTTTGTTGAGCACGCAGGCACCGAGTAAGTAGAACGAGACGGTTGCCAGGGTAAAGACCACCATGCTGACCCAGGCATCAAGGTGCATCACGCGGATCCAGCCATTGGCGCGCACGGCCCACGCGGGGTCGCCTGTGCGCGGACCGACGAAGCGGGCATATCCCTTTTCGAGACACCAATACGGGTAGGAATACAGTTCGGCGGCACCGACACCGGTCATGCCGAACACGGCGAACGCCATGCCAATGGCCTTCACCCGGTCAGCCGGGTCGGTGGGGAAATGAAAATCGAAGCCTGTGGCCAGGTCAGACAGGGTAATGGGGTATCCCTTGAAGGGCAGGCACAGCACGCAGGTGGCGGTGATCGCAGTGACTCCCACAACCAGTACGGTCGTCAGACGTTCGATCATGAGGTAGCCGCCGCTGAGCAACAGCACCACGGCGGCGACGGCGGTCAACACGGCAAACGGGTGTTCGGGATGCTCGGTCAAGATCTTGCCGATCGTCGAGTCGGCACCAAACAGGCGGACGAAATAGGCTCCAAATTCGGGAAAAGCCAAATTCAGGGCCTGGCCAACGGAGCCAACCATGGCGCCCATCTGGGCGACGGTCGCCAGCAGCATGAAGAGCCACCACCAGACCTGCCAGTTGACCCCGGCCCGCACCCCCGGCAGTTCATCGAGAAAACCGAGTGTCGGCTTGCCACAGGAGATGGCGACGCGCCCCAACTCGATTTGAACGAAGACTTTAATGACGCAACTGAACAGGATCAGCCAGAGAAACATGTAGCCCCATTGGGCACCCAGAGTCGTGGTCGCGATCAGTTCGCCTGATCCGACGATGGAGCCTGCCAGGATGATGCCAGGGCCGATTTTGCGAAACGCCTGCCAGAGCGAGGCGGGCGGATCCTGGATCGCGTCCGAGGGCAGGGCGTAGGGATCAAAATTCGTGGCGTCGCTCATCGGGACTCCGATGTCAGAGATTTCGGGCGAGCAGGGAAAGATCGTCCATCATGAATCAACCTGGCAGCGTTGGCAAGCATCGGGGGGACGAAAAATCAGTCTGGATTTTGCCCGGTTTTACGCCGTCAGACCCCGACTTTCGTGGTCATTTTTGAGGTGGCTTCATATCTGGCCGACGCTCAGATCACGGTCGGTTTGCCCCGCAGGCTGCCAGAAGGCTGTCTGCTTCGTCAGGAATGTTTCGTATTGCCTGAATTGGGCATTTCCGTAGAATAGACACTGGGGCGTGAACCACTGACCGACACGCCCGCTGTTTTCTCACGGTAGGATCAGTTGTGGCCCTGACTGATAGCCATCGCGAACTTTTGAACCGCTGCATTGCCGGCGAACCGGGAGGCTGGAAAGACCTTGTCGACCGCTTCCTGCGGCTGTTCGTGCATGTTGTCCATCATACGGCCCATGCTCGCAGTGTCCGTCTGACGCCGGAAGACGTCGACGACTTCTGTGCCGAGGTGTTTGTCACGCTGCTCGACCACGACTACGCCGTCCTGCGGAATTTCCGCGGAGAGTGCTCGCTGTCGACCTACCTGACCGTGATTGCCCGCCGGGTGATTGTGCGGGAAATGGCCCGCCGACGGGCCGCTGAAGCCATGGGGCATGTCCTGGCTCATCCGTCTCCCCCCTTACCGGGAGATACCGATCCTCGCGACATCCAGCGCGTGGATGATACCGACGAAGTGCAGAAGATGCTGGCGGGGCTTCCCGATGTGGAAGCGAAGATTGTGCGCCAGTACCACCTCGAAGGACGCAGTTATCGCGAAATCAGCGCGGGACTGGGCGTGCCCGAGAACTCGATCGGTCCAGCACTATCGCGGGCTCGTGCCAAACTCCGTGGCAGCGAAGTTAAGCTGTAAAGGCTTTGCGGCGGCTGAACGGTTTGCCTGCACCAGGCCCGACGGAACTCTTCTCAGACACAGGGGCGTCTGAGTGCACGCGTATCACCCGCAGCAGATGCGGCATTGCCGTCTGCTGCGGGGATGCTGTCTGCCAGGTCGCCGACGCTGTCTGAACTCCCCGTGGACTATGCCGAGCGGCGTGAGTTCTTGTCGGTTTCGATCTGCACCAGTTTCGGACCGCAGGTGGTGCTGTCGTCCGGGGCGCTGACCACTTTCAGGGGGCCCGCCACGGCAGGTTCGGCGACGACTTCGGGGGCCTTGCCGGTGAACTTCGAGACGATCTGGTGCAGTCGCGGAAAGTGGAACTGCCAGTTGTCCTGCAGGTACTTCCAGCGGAAGTAGAACTGTCGGAAACAGACCTGGTGCAACTCGGCGACTTCTTCGGTCGTCAAATGGTCGTATTTCAGGTTGGGCGTGTAGACGTTGTACCGGCTCCAGTCGCGGTTCGCGATTTTGGAGTCGATCTCTTTGATGAAGTCGGTTCCCGGATACGGCGTGCAGACATTGAAGTTGGCTGCAAACGGATCGACCTGCTTGGCATAGCGCAAGACCGCCCGAATCGACTCGCGCGTATCTTCGGGAAAGCCGATCATGAAACCGGCCACCACGCGAATGCCCAGACTGCGGCACATGGACACGAATTCGCTCTGCTTGTCGTCCTTGATCGGTGCGCGTTTGTATTTGACGAGCGTATCGCGACTGGGGGTTTCGATGCCCACGGTGACCGACGTCAATCCGACTTCACGCAGCATTTTCAGCACGTCGCGCGACAGCAGTTCAATGCGGCTTTCGACCGAGAACTGGGTCTTATGCGGCATCTTGCCGATCCGCTCGGCCAGTTCCTCCATGTGCTTGCGCTTCACGCCAAACAGCGGATCGCGGAACTTGAACGATTGAAACCCATATTCTTCGATGTCGTGCCGCATCTCGGCGACGACCTGCTCGGGCGAACGGGTACGGACTTTGTTTTCCAGAATGATGTACGGGCAGTACGAACAACTGAGGGTACACCCCCGGCTGGACTGAATGTAGGCGGTGGGGAATTTCCAGAAGTCATACCCCACGCGGAACTGCCAATACGGAAACGCCGACCAGTCCGGGAAGGGCAGGGCGTCGAGATCGGCGACTGTGCCGATCGGAATCTGCGCGTCCCGAGACGCCAGGACATCGTCCAGTTTGGCCAGCAGTTGTTCGGGTTCACCCTGCAGCACATGGCAATTGAGCCCGGCGAAGGCATCGGACATGGTGCTGGCGGCTGTTCCGACGACGAGAGCTTTCGCATGCGGAAACGTCTCGTTCAGCCGACGAATGGCCTCGATTTCGTAGGGGACGGTCATCAAGGCCGGGTTGAAGATATAGACGTCCGCTTCGGGCATGTCTTCCAGGCAGTATTTGACCTGGTGCCCGAGTTTCGTCAGTCCCGCCGCGAGATAGCCATAGGCCAGCGGCGGAGACCGAAAATCAGTTCGATAGAAGTACTCGATGATCTTCGAGCGCAGTCCCTGGCCGCGGAATTGCCCGACGCCATAGCCACCCGCGAAGTCTTTAAAGGCTCCGCCGTGGCGCGTATCCCACAGGACAATCCGCAGGCTGGAATCCTGGCCTGCGCCCTCGTTTCGAAACGCCGTGGCGGTTTCGTACGTCTTGGCCCAGCGACCTACGTTGCCAAATCTACGCCGCTCGCGCCTTCGGTTGTGCATGCGAAGTCCTTTCAAATTTCAATATCGCCACCGGCTCGTCCGCCGGGTGATTGAGAATCGTGGTCTGGTCTGCCGAGTCGAGTCGGTACCGAATGCCGCGCCAGACGATGGTATTTCCGCAGGCCGACGCGAGGGTGCCCACCCAGGTGGTCAGCGACACAATCGGCCAGCCCCAGAAATTGAAGCGGGCAACCGTGTCGTATTCGGCATCTTCGACGGCGACATAAGGCCGCACGGCGATCGCCGCCATGTGAAATCGCAACGCCCCCAGAGCCCAGATCAAAACGCCGCCAGCCACGGCCGTCAGCGTTGTCTGAGGAGAGCCGGCTACGAGGCCCCAGGCGGCAACGGCCCCCAGGCCCAGCAGGCAGCCATTCGTGAGCAAGCCGGACCAGAACGCAAAGTGCCACCACAACGGGGCGTAAATCCGCGTCACCAGGAATTGGCGACGGACAAATTCAAACACCCGGGGTAAATCGAAATCGGCCGCCGATTGAACCAGGCAGTGTGGTTCGTAACCCACTTTCAACGGTGCGGCGTGAACCAGTCGGCTGACGACCAGATCATCACTCAGTGTCCCCTGCCAGGCGGCCGGCAAGCCAAGCTCTTCAAACGTTTCGGTACGAATGGCCCAGGCGCCTCCCCAGACCAGGTTGAATCCATGCGGGCCCATCACGGCAATGACCGTGTTGTTTACCGCCGAGAGCAGGCGATTGGCCCAGTGTTTACCCTGCGGAGCGTACCAGCGATAACCGGTGGCGACGGCGAATTTCCCGCACCCAATTCGACTGACGAGTCGCGACAGCCATTCCGGATGCGGACAGGCATCGGAATCGACGAACGCCAGAATGTGGGGCCGGTGCGGACTGTTCAACACGGCCTGGGAGGCACAGATCAGATTATGGACTTTTTGTCCCGAGTCGTGCGCCAGCCCGGCAATAACCACTCGGCTGCCGACGTGCGGGTTCTCGGCGGCGACGTCGCGAATGACAGGCAACGCCGGGTCGGCTTCGTTCTCAACGACGAAGCACAATTCGAAATTCGGATGCTGCTGGCGAAAGAGTGCCAGCAGATTCTCGTGCAGATCGGGATCAAGCCCTTTGCAGGGAGCGATCAACGTTACGCGGAGATTGGGGTTCACCGTCAGCGGGCTGTCGGAGCGACGGCGGTGAAATCGCAGATGCTCCCAGGCGTGCAGCAGCATCAGGGCCGCCTGGATCAGGCCGAAGGAAAGACAAATCAGACAGAAGATCAACGAAGCATCCATGCGTATTCGCTTCCGGGCCGGCCGAATCATCGGACCGGCATGGAGTTTCCCGTCAAGGAAAGTTGCCTTGCGTGTCGCAGAGTCGCGGGGGCGGGCGATCATCCTGTGCCCGTGGGGTCTTCATCCCGAGAGGACTGCGTTCTGGCCGCAAGTGATATCCGGGACAAAACTTTCCGTCAATGTCGAAATCGGGTGGGGCAACTGCCGCGATGAGTATCTCAGCCCCCCTCTTCCGGCCGGATG